>DASYSW010000466.1:0-8284 GCA_036002905.1 Chitinophagaceae bacterium | reverse complement strand
TTTGAAGTTTTCATCCGATTTTAACAGGGACAATCGTATCAGGACGCTTCTGGGAGTTCGTTATCTGCAACAAAGCTATACGACCGTTCCATTCAAATACCGAACTCAATATGGCTATCAGTATGCTGATCTCCGCGCCGTGTTAGGTTCTGTCACTATTTTCCGCCAGGATTATTACAAAGTACATAATGTGCTGGGGTTCGGGCGAAATGAGGATATTCCCGAGGGTGCCGACATCTCACTAATAACCGGCTGGACAAAAAAAGAGGGAGTAGAACGACCATACATTGGCATAGATGTACAGCGATATTATTTTACAGCCAAAGAAAGTTACTTTAATTATACATTGAAAGCCGATGGATTCTGGAGAGATAAACAACTGGAAGACATCAATCTCCTATTCAATGTCGATTATTTCACAAAGCTGCTTCGGATGGGGACCAAGTGGAGTCAGAGAAATTTGATCAGCGCCGGCATCAGTCACCAGATAAAAAGATTTTTGGATGAGCCATTGCTCTTGCAAACTGATTTCGGAGTAAGAGAGTGGCGGGCAGACACATTGATGGCGGGCGACACCCGTATAACTTTAAAGGCTGAATCTGTATTTTTTTCACCCTGGGAGCTGGCGAAATTCCAATTTGCTCCTTTTGTTTTCGCCAACCTTTGTTTGTTTACTCCCACAGAAGCCAAATTTTCACAGAGCCAGTGGTACAACAGTATTGGTGCAGGCGTAAGGACCAGGAATGAAAGCCTTGTTTTTCAGACGATGGAATTTCGTGCTTATTATTTTCCCAATAGAAATTTTTTAGGAGATCACTGGCGTTTGGAGTTTAATAGCAACGTGCGGTTTACCTACAGCAGGCTTTTTGAAAAGAAACCCGCTCTTGTAAACGTAAACTCCCTATGATCATCTTGCAAATGAAAAAATATCAGCATCCTTATTCTTCCTTCCCAACAACAGATCGGTGATAATTTCAGCAGCAACCAGGCTGAATGTGATTCCATTGCCTCCAAACCCTAATGCATAAAATGTGCGGGGTGTCTTAGTATAATTGCCAATATAAGGAAGTGAGTCTTTTGTTTTTCCAAATACACCGCTCCAGGCAAACTCCTTTTTTATCGAACAGCCAGGAAATGTCTTCGCAAAATCCTTTTCAAGGAGAACCGATTTTTTATCAAGATAAGCATGCATGGTTTCCATGTTAATAAACGACTCATCCCGTCCGCCGACAATAATACGGTTTTCGCTCGCACAACACATGTATAAGTAAGGGTCATCAGTGTTCCACATCATGATCTCATCCTTCCACACTTCATTTTTTTCGGCCTGTGATTCAGAGATGATTGCATACGTGCAGTCCAGGTCCACGATCTTTTTACCGATAAAATTGACAACTTCATATCCCGAAGCATTAATGACATATTTGGCTGCGGTCACATAACCTTCATTTGTTTCTAAGATCACTTTGTCGCTGCCATATTCAATACTTTTTATTTTGGTTCTGTCAAAAACTTTCAGGCCTTTTCGGATGCAGTATTGCAGTATCGCGTGGGTCAGGGAATATGCATTGGTGGTAGCCCCTTTTTCGGAAAGGATGCCAGACATCGCTTGTAAATTATAGTTTCTCTTAAGTTCGGCCGCCGGCAAAATCTCTACGTCAAAGCCGGCATTTTTTCTCGCGACGTACTCGTCCCGCACGAAATTTTTTTGTCGGTGATGGGCTGAAAAGAAAAGGCTTTTTCTTTTTTGGAACATCTTGTAATCAATCTCATTCATGATATTCGTCAGCTTATCGATTGCGTCACTGCAGAGTTGATACGAGCGCACGGCCTTATGCTCGCCAATCGTCTTCTTTAGTTTGTGAAGGGGAAGATCCAATTCATATTGCAATAACGAAGTGCTCGCACAGGTGCTTCCCAAACCAATCGAGCGGCCATCTACAAGAATACACTCAACGCCGGATTGTATGAGATGCCAGGCAGTCAAAGCTCCAGATATACCTCCGCCAATTATGATCGCATCGCATTTTTTATTTTCCAACAGTTTCGGGTAGCTGTATAAAAGACCATCTTTGATCAGCCAAAAAGGATAACCTGCAACTAATTCCATATTGGCTTTTAATATAAGATTATGCCAGTCATCATTTTTTGTAAATGATCCATGCAATACCTAAGTTTATAACCACAATGGTACAGCTGGCAACTATGATGAAAAGATTTGACAGCCAGGGTGAGAAGACCGGGTGGACCTATATTGAAATCCCTGCAGACCTCGCTCAAAAATTAAAACCCGGCAACCGGAAAGAATTTAAAGTAAAAGGGAAAATAGATAAACATGTCATTAATCGCGTTTCATTGCTACCGATGGGTGGCGGCGCATTCATCATGCCCGTCAATGCCACTATGCGAAAAGCCATTGGAAAAAGACACGGCGCCATGGTAAAGGTTGAATTGACGGAAGACAAATCAGAATTTATTTTCAATAACGATTTTATTGAATGTCTTCACGACGAACCAGCGGCTTTCGATTTTTTTAAAACGTTACCAGGATCACACCAGCGATATTTCAGCAAGTGGATCGACTCAGCAAAAACAGAGCAAACAAAGGCAAAGCGTATTGCACAGACTATAACGGCTTTGACAAAAGGACACGGGTACGCAGAAATGCTCCGTGCATTAAAAAAAGACAAAGAGGATTGGACCTAGAATTTGACAAATGCTAAATTCTTCGTCTTCTTGACTTCAAAATCTTCTTGCAACGTAATTTGGTCACAGATTTACAAACCAACTCCTGACCAGGCAGTTGTCAGCCCTCTCCTTACGGCACTTCATTAAATGCTAATAAACATGCATCTTGTTTTAGAAGATGCTGATCAAAATGTTCAGCACGTTGAATGTCATCACTGCCACTGGCAAGGACCTTCCAGTGAATTAAACAAAGGCGAATATTTTCCTCTTGGAGATTTTACAGAAGTATTCTGTCCGGCCTGCAATAAATACCTGGGCTTTATTCAGCATGGCTCTAATACCGGCGAAGTGCAATAAGCTTTACGCGTATTCTTCAACTTGCCTCTTAACAGTTGCAGAAATATACCAGCACAGCATAAGCATCAGCAAGTCGTAGTTATCGCTGTTGATATCTTCTGAAATAGCCGGTAGTTCAGATGCCGCGAGTAGTTTACTATTCCTGTAAATTGAAGACTTCGGGTCAGGATTATTTTGAAGTATATAAGTAAAATCCTCTTCGTAAAGATCGATCATTCCCTGGTTGTCCTGGTTATTATCGTAAGTTAGTTGACCTATCCTGATCCCATACTCATTGCGTAATACTGTTCGCCTGCGCAAAAAACCTTCTCTCCCGATCAAAAAAACCCTTTTTTCATTGTCAGCCGACACTCTTAAGGTGCCGGAAGCAGGATGATAGGCAAGTGTCAGTAATTTCTTCTTCGAATTCCACAACTCATAGATCTTCTCCTGTGCGCGGGTAGTTATTGAAAGCCATTTCATATGTCTTGGGTATTGTGTGTTCACTAAAATTATCTATTGCCGCTCAAGAATTACCCCGCTAATGATTCGTTAACCTAAAATTAATATTGAGGTTAACTTTGTGGATAAGATGTGTTGAATTGTGGAAATTTAACATAAACTAATTTGATAATGCTAACATCAAAAGAAAATGCCTTTCTCGAAAGAGCCATAGAGTTATCAAGGCACGGAATGACAAATGAACATGGTGGGCCATTTGGCTCTGTTATAGTAAAGGGGGACGAGATTGTTGGCGAAGGTTGCAACATGGTCATTGCCACAAACGATCCGACCGCCCATGCGGAGATCGTTGCGATTCGCGACGCCTGCAGGAGACTCAAGGCATTTCAGCTACAGGATTGTGATATCTACACAAGCTGTGAGCCATGCCCGATGTGTCTTGGCGCCATCTATTGGGCGCGCCCTAATCGTGTTATTTATGCCAACACCCGGTTCGATGCGGCTGCTATTGAATTTGACGATGATTTTATTTACCAGCAGATCAACACAGATATGTTGCAGCGAACAATACCCTTTATTCATGAACCGCATCCATTAGCCTTGCAAGTTTTTGATGACTGGAGGAAGATCGATAACAAAAAACTATATTAATGCCTTGAGAATATCATAGCCGTTTAAATCATTTTATAATCAGTTTCCTGTTCTCCGTAAAATGATCTGAAATGACCTTTACGATATACACACCGGGTTCTAATTGATGCTTGACATTTATGCTGTTTACACTTCCATATTGCTCTTGCAGATGCAGCTTCCCATTCATATCATAGATTGAAACCAGGATCTTTTTTGTATTTAAATCGTTAACGCGAATCTGAAAACCCTTATCGGTTGCCGGGTTCGGGTAGATCTGTATTCCATGCTGCGGTCGAGAAAAACCTGCATCTTCGATGCGCATATTGGATCTGGTTATCGTTTGAGCAGGTGTTGTAAATGTCCAGACGGGGCCAGTGGTAGTAGACACACCATCGGTGATTTCAACATACCATTCATAACCAGAGGAAGGTAACAGGTTTGGCCAGCTAAGGCACGCATTTGTGCCGGACGCTACACCACTCACCTCACCAAGTAATGTAAAATTATTAGCAGCTGTGCCCAGGTTTATATCCAAATCAAATTGACTGTCAGCATCAGTTTCAAATGCATTTGTATATGGAGAAAATGTTTTTACAGATAATTTGTTCGCAGCAGGATCGAATTCATAGATGCGCAAAAGTCCATTCCCTCCGCCGGTTCTCCCCTGGTAATCGGAAAGGAGCGTGTGAACCGTATTTCCATTAAACACATCCGAGCGCCGTGCTTCACCATCACTTTGATGAATATGTCCACATACAAACAAAATGAAATTCGGATAAGCCTTTAACTTGTTATAGATAGCCAGGCCTTGCGTTCCAAATGCATTACTTTCATCGATGCCATAGTGCGTCATCACAATTACTTTTTTTGTACTGTTTGACTGAACAAGGTTTGCGGCCCAGGTCAGCACATCGTCGGTGGGTGTAGTATTATATTCCAACGATATCACCAGGAAGTCAACACCACTCGCACTAAAGACATCGTAGAAATTATCATTGTTGCTTCCAAAATGACCACCATAATAGCTGCGACCACTGAATCGTGCCTGGCCAAAGAATTGATTGAAATAATTCGTAGTGCCTGAAGCAGACCCATTGGGACTTTGGTCGTGGTTACCTACACTTATTCCATAAGGGACACCTTCTGCCAGACCGGTTAATGAAGAACTTTCAATTGTTTTGATGGCGGTATCGGCTCTTCTCCATTCGATGGTGTTATCTGCACCCGGTGGATCATCTCCATTGTTTGTACAGTCGCCAAGTTGCCCGACATAAACTATATTTCTCGCCTGCCTGTTATCGGCGATCCATTTTGTTTGCGTTTTGAACATGTTGTTGTTGCCACCATTTGTTCCCTGTGGTTCTGCTGTATAAAATTGGGTATCCGGCAAAACAATGACTGTGAATTTTTGTCCGCCGCTTGGTTTCTTTCTTCCGAAAAATCTAACTCTCACTGTGCCTCCGTTCGGATCGCTGACATTCACACACAGGTTCGGGCTAAGCGAAGATGCTGCTGCATTGTTTGCGGGCGAAGGGTTGGAAGGTTGATTGGGGGGCTGATTAGTGTTATTATTATTACCAACAAAACCCTCAATTGACCATGACGGCCCGCCATTCGTTGGATGCGTCGAAATATTATTACTTCTTAAAGTTCCATTGACTGATCCTGCAATACTATTCGATGCTGTTACATTGCCATTTTCATTTAAGCTCCATCTGCCCAACAACCCCGTACCACTTGTTAATTGCAGATTCATGTTCGTTGAAATTTCGGAAGGGGAGAGGGGTCGATTCCAAATTCTTACTTCATCGATTTTTCCATTGAAAAAACCTGCTGCTACTCCGGTTGAGTTAAGGGCACTGCCTATTGAACCATGTTGTTTTGATATGTTTTCCGGAACAATACCATCGGTGATATCCAGCGTACCCGCAGTTACTCCATTTTTATAAAGATTCCATGTGCCATTTGAAATGTTGTAAGTAACCGCAACATGTGTCCAAACATTTCGTGTAACGGTAGCGCCGGTACCGCTGCCGCTGATTGGATGATTCAAACCGGTATTGGAGCCCGAAGCTTCTTCAAAATCAGCGACCAGCACATCAGAACTGGTGATCCCGAGGAAATAGTTCATGTTTACTCCGGATGCATCTGACTCACTGCGTCCTTTTGCCACGATCGGGATAGCTGTCACGCCGCCGGTTCCGGTACTTGTTGTAACGCCATTTCCTTCAATTTTAATCCAGGCCTCTACTGTAAAGCCTGTAGAAGCAGGAGTGGTTGTATTCAAGGACGGCGCGGCGCCGAAAGTTATGTAATCATGTACGCCATTGAAATCTACCGAAGCATTCGTTGTAGGATCAGCCTGGTTGAAGCCAGTCACCCACACAGGATTTATTGTGGAAAATGTGGCGACGGCACCGCCTGCAATAGAATTCGCGATAGTGGGTCCGCTGCCCTCATTCATTCCCCATCTTCCTACCAGTCCCGTTCCACTGGTGACCTCGCTGGCATTAAGCGCGGTTAACGCGATGTTCCATATTCTTACCTCGTCGATCCTGCCGTTGAAGAAACCCTGGCGGACCGTTCCCCCGGTATTCAATGACGAACCAATGCAGGCATTTACGGCGCTCGCAGATTGAGGTGTAAATGGTCCTCCGCTTAAGACAAAAGTCTGAACCGTTGTACCAATAAAAAGCCTCCATGTTTGTGTAGATACATTGAACGATGCACCCACTTGTATCCATTGATTCATTGGCAAAGCAGCCGTGCTGACCACAGAATGATTCAATGAGGACCTTGTGTCTTCAAAATCCGCCACCAGCTTCATGTCGGAAAGACGATATCCAAGAAAATAATTTATATCAACGCTTGCAGATTCGGATTGAGCTCTTCCTTTTGTAATAATGGGAACAACACCCGTTTGGCCGCCACCAGTTCCGGTTGCACCTGTTTCGGTGGTTGACCCGTACCCTTCAACTTTTATCCGGGCTTCGATCGTAAAATTGGTAAGACGGAGTGAAGAACTGTTTCCAAGATTTACATAACTCGTGTCCGTGAACCGAAGCGATTGACCTGCGCTGGTTATCGTAAGGAAAATAAAGAATGGAAAAAGCAATCTCTTTAGAGTAAAAAAAACTTTCATAGCAAAACATTTCTTTTAAAAATGAGGGACAGGGTGCCTGGATAGTTTTGCCCTGGAAAGATTAAATACCGTCAGCCTTAATAGGGAACAGAACATGTTTTTAAAGCAAGGGGCGGGATCAATGAAGTTAATTCATTTTTTTAAGGATTCCTATCATTGCGCAGGTAAAGATTTACGGATCACAATGTAGGCAATTATAATAAGGAGGATAATGATGATAAGCGAAATGTATAACCATGGCTGATTCTTGATCCGCATTTTTTCCCTTCGTTCCTGCTTCTTCGCCAACTTCTTTTTCAGATCACGGTTGAGCACTTCAACCATGTAACTGATGTGCTGTTTGTCCTTTATTGTTTGCAACCCTTCCACGGCATCTTCAGCAAATTCATTTTCAAGCAATTTCTTTTCCACTTCATGCCTCTTCTCGGGGGTGAGCTTACCCTGCAGGTAAAGCAATAAAGTTTCCTGGTCAATTTCGGATGAAAGATGAGATAATATGTCTTTTAAATTTCCGGACACGTCTTTTTACTTGTTGTTCCGAAGGGAATCTCTTTGGGGCTGGTTGCTAGTTATTAGTTACTGCCGACTGCTTATTACCAATTCCCATTCTTCTGTTTTTTCTCGATCATCAATTTCAAATTCCTCTTTCCGTTTTGAATATAGCTTTTTACCTGCATCATGGTAAAACTTGTTTCCTCGCTTATTTCCTGGTAGCTTTTCTTTTGAAGATAGAACAAAGTTACACATTGTCGCTGCTCAGGGGAAAGTTCTGCCAGCGCTTCATTCATGAACTGGATCGTCTGATCGTCCTGGACCAGGCTTTGCCTGTCAGGTAGTTCTTCTGCGCCTCGCATATTCCGCTCCGTTAGTTCCACCGGCATCTTTCCGTGCCTGTCCCTTATTTTCATGAGGCAATGGTTCTTTGCCACCATGTATAACCATGATTTGAAATATTCAACCTTATATTTTTTTAATTCTGTTATAACTTTTAAAAAGACCTGTTGTACGCAATCCTTTGCTTCC
>DASYSW010000465.1:0-8607 GCA_036002905.1 Chitinophagaceae bacterium | reverse complement strand
CCTGAAATTTCTTTTGGCAAATATTCCTGGTTTGAAAAATTCTCTTCATAACTATGGGAGTATTGATAATCCTTTCCATAGCCGAGATTTTTCATGAGCCTCGTGGGCGCATTGCGGACATGCAAAGGAACTGGAAGGTCACCGTGCTCTTTCACTGCACTCATTGCATCACCAATCGCTGTGGTGGCTGAATTGCTTTTTGCACTCGACGCGAGATAGATTGCACATTGAGACAAGATCAAACTTGATTCAGGGTAACCGATTTTGTTAACCGCTTCAAATGTAGCATTTGCCATTACCAATGCAGTGGGATTGGCATTACCGATATCTTCGCTTGCGAGTATCAACATTCTTCTTGCGATGAATTTTACATCTTCGCCTCCTTCTATCATCCTGGCCAGCCAGTAAACAGCGGCATTTGGATCACTCCCGCGCATAGATTTGATAAACGCGGAGATAATATCGTAATGCTGCTCGCCTTTTTTATCGTACAATGCGATCCTTTTTTGGGCCACGTCCATCACAACCTCATCTGTTATCCCGACATTGTCTCCTTTAGCATCGACTACCAGTTCCAGGAGATTTAGCAATTTTCTTGCGTCGCCACCAGAGATGTTGATGAGGGCTTCCGTTTCTTTTAATACAATCGTTTTTTTGCGAAGCCCCTCGTCTCTTTCTATTGCATGATGCAAAAGTTGAATCAGGTCCTTTTCGTTCAGTGGTTTTAATACATAGACCTGGCAGCGGCTTAGCAACGCACTGTTCACTTCAAATGAAGGGTTCTCTGTTGTGGCACCGATCAATGTGATGATGCCTTTTTCGACGGCACCAAGAAGTGCGTCCTGCTGCCCTTTATTGAAACGATGAATTTCATCAATGAAAAGTATGCAGTTGGTTTTGGTCTTTGCTTCTTCAATCACTTCTCTTACGTCCTTTACACCGGATGAAATAGCGCTGAGTTGAAAGAATGGCACGTTCAGCGTATTGGCGATGATATGAGCGATGGTCGTCTTCCCGGTACCCGGAGGTCCCCAGAGTATTATCGAAGGAATTTTTCCATGTTCAATAGCAGTACGCAGAATGCTTCCCTTACCGGTCAGGTGTTGTTGACCGATGAGCTGATCCAACGTGGTTGGTCGTATTCTTTCCGCTAACGGTGTCATAATAGTAAACGGGGTAATGAAGTTAGTAAGAAGTGAGAGATTCTATTCCTGGCCGATGGAATTAATAACCCTGGTAAGAGAGGTATAGCTTTCCTTTTTTATAACATTAAACATTTTTATCTGCATGCAAAGAATATAGACCCAATTGATCAACAAGATCCCGTAAATTGAGAGCGCTATTTTCCCGACGTAACTGCGATCTCCGCCATCAAATTCTGCCATGCTTCCTACAATAATAATCAACACGAGTAAGACACTGAGGATAAAACCAATTATAAGCAGGAATGTGTTTATTTTTTTAAGTATTGGTGGAACTGACCTGTCAGGGAAATATTTATAAAAGACATGCAGGTTAAAATAATTCGTGCAGGCCATCACCAGGAGCCCGGAAGCATACACGATAAAGAAAGCTCCTCCCTGTAAAGCACCTTGTAAGAGGCGACCCAGCAGAAGCAAAAAGCCTGCGAAAAGGCCTATTAGCTGCGCCAGGTTTGCAATTCGGAATGCCTTCCATTTCAAGGAGGTCACTTTAAGTTCAATTTTATCTGCAATTCATTCAGCTGTTTCTGATCAATTGTCGAAGGAGCGTCCAACATCACATCCCGACCTGCATTATTTTTTGGAAATGCAATGAAGTCACGAATGCTCTCGCTGCCTCCAAGGATCGCACAAAGACGGTCAAACCCAAAAGCGATACCGCCATGAGGTGGTGCGCCATATTCAAAAGCTCCCAGCAAAAATCCAAATTTATGAAGTGCCTCTTCTTTGCTCATACCAAGAGCGGCAAACATTTTTTCCTGCAATTCCCTTTGAAAGATCCTGATCGATCCACCACCAATTTCATTTCCGTTCAAAACCATGTCATAGGCATTTGCCTTGATATTTGCATAGGGATGTTCAAGGTATTTTTTGGGATCTTCAATCGCTGGATCGTTGTTGATCATGATCTCGATATGCGCTGGTTTTGGAGAAGTAAAAGGATGGTGCCGTGCATTCCAGCGATTCTCTTCTTCGCCGTACTCAAACAATGGAAAATCGAGTACCCAAAGCAATTTAAATTCACCTGCTTTTCGCAAACTCATGCGTTCGGCCATTTCAAGTCTTAGTTCACTGATAGCTTTCCTTGTTCTCTCTTCGGCACCTGCAAGAATAAAAATGAGATCACCAGTTTTTGCTTTGCAGAATTCACCAAGTGTTTTTAATTGTTCGGGATTAAAGAATTTATCAAAACTACTTTTATAAGTTCCATCGGAGTTCACTTTCACAAACGCAAGCCCTCCCATACCAATCTGAGGACGCTTTACCCATTCTGTCAATTCATCTGTTTGTTTGCGTGAATAATCTGAAGCATTGGGAATTGAAATGGCTACAACTGTCTCGGCGTTATCAAACACACCAAAGCCGGTTGCCCCCATTCCTAAAGGCGAGCTTTTCAATTGTTCTTTATAAGCAGGAAATGTCGTAACGGGAAATTTCAGGTTTGTGATCTTCATTTCAAACCTTGTATCTGGTTTGTCAATTCCATAATTCCACATTGCATCGTCCCAGCTCATTCTTTCAACAGCCCCCGTGTAATCAATTCCTTTTACCTCTTTGAAAATATGTTTGATCATTCCTTCAAACATGTTGAGAATATCCTCTTGCTCCACAAAAGCCATTTCACAATCTATTTGGGTGAACTCCGGCTGGCGATCTGCCCGAAGGTCTTCGTCACGGAAACATTTTACCACCTGGTAATAGCGATCGTACCCGCTAACCATTAGTAGTTGTTTAAAAGTTTGGGGAGACTGTGGAAGTGCATAGAACTGGCCCGGATTCATCCTTGAGGGTACCACAAAATCCCTTGCACCTTCGGGAGTTGACTTGATCAGGAATGGGGTTTCTATGTCCATGAACCCCTGCTGATGCAAATAATTCCGCGCTGAACGGTTGACTGCGTAGCGCAACTCCAGGTTTTTCCGGACTGCGTTGCGGCGAAGATCAAGATAACGGAATCGCATCCGGAGGTCGTCGCCTCCATCGGTATCATCCTGGATGGTAAATGGAGGAACTGCAGATTTATTTAGAATTTTGAAAGAGGTGACTACGATCTCAATTTCACCCGTTGGAATATTAAGATTTTTGTTGCTTCTTTCCTGTACGTTGCCCGTCGCCTGTAAGACAAACTCACGGCCTAATGGGTTTTCGACTAATTGTTGATTCAGTTCTTCTCCAAACAATAATTGAGTAATTCCATAGCGGTCACGAAGATCGACGAAGGTGATAGCTCCAAATTTGCGAACGGTTTGCACCCAACCGGCGAGTGTAACCGTATTCCCGGCGTTATTTATCCTTAATTCACCACAGGTATGAGAGCGATACATCCGGATTTATGATTTTTGATTTATAATTTTAGATTTTGGCTGCTGCTCAATGAAGAGCAGAATGTTGAAGAGTGCGACGCAACGGAGGTTAAATAGGACCACCTCCAGTTCGGTACATCATCCATAACCTCTCAAAAAACTTCAACGGCCGCAAAGATAATGACTAAGGCCCTCTGTTTTCCTTTGTAGGTTTGCGGTGTTATATTTATGGGGTGAACGTTAATCCCTCCGATTCAGCCATTTCGATCGAGTCAGAATATAGCTCGATCATCAGCCAGTATATTTCCTATTTTAATGATCTGCCAGATGCAGGGAAAAAAATTTTTTTGGAAAGAACGATTCATTTTCGGAGCATTAAACACTTCAGTTACATAGGGATGGAGGAGAAAAAGGAAATTCCGATCCTCATCAGTGCAGCTGCCGTTCAAATCACTTTCGGGCTTGAGAAATATGAACTGCCATTTTTCAAAAATATCTATATTACGCCTGACGCCTACCAGCGAACCGGCGAAAAAGAGATCTTCGTCGGGCATGTGTCGCCGGAGGGAATTTTTATTTCGTGGAAATATTTTTTACAAGGCTACAGCGACACAACAGATAATGTGAATGTGGCCATTCATGAGATGGCCCATGCGCTTGAGCATGAGAATTTTATTAATGAAACTGATATGGACAGCAGGGTTAAGGCTGACTTCGCCAAATTCTCATCCGTGAGCGGTCCCGTATTTGCCAGCGCCATCGTCAACCATAGGAGTTATCTGCGTGATTATGCGTTTACCAGCATGCAGGAATTCTGGGCCGTGAGCGTAGAGGCATTTTTTGAGAACCCGGCAGGGCTAAAACAATCGTTGCCACAACTCTATGGCACTCTTTGTGATATTTTAAACCAGGATCCGTTGACAAAGGATAAGATTTTGGTTAAATAGCCGTTATACTTATTAAGCAAGCCATTCCTTGCAAAATGCCAGGGGAATGTCTATTTTTAAGCCCGAACCGTGACCCAATGCGAACTTTAATTAGAAAACTGCGATATATAATCAACAAAAGCCACGAGTCTCCCGTAGTCGCTGAGCAGGAAATTGCGGTTAGTGATACCTTATTTGACTCATATTGTACTGTTATCGGAAGTTTAATACCGTATTTCAACGAACTCTCCCCGGATGGCAAGAAAAATTTCGTAAAACGGGCGCACCATTTCAGGTCGATTAAAAAATTTCATTTTGTTGGTATGGAGCAGAACGAGGACACAGCGATCCTTGTCAGTGCGTCGGCGGTGCAGGTGACTTTTGGACTGAAAAATTATCTCCTTTCTCATTTTGAAAATATCCATGTGCTCGCAGATGCATATCAAATGGAGAATGACACAGAGATTTATGTTGGGCATGTCGCGCCGGAAGGGATCTATTTATCATGGAAGCATTTCCTGTTTGGCTATATGAAGCAAAATGACAACGTTAATGTGGCGGTCCATGAAATGGCACATGCTCTTTTATACAATAATTTCTTCGCGCAGTATGGAATGGATACTCATTTCAGGATGAACTATGAACATTTTTCCACGACAACTGGCCCGATACTGGCACAGGTGATCACGAACCGGCATAGTTATTTGCGCAGTTATGCCTTCAGTAATTTACATGAGTTTTGGGCAGTAAGTGTAGAAGCTTTTTTTGATAATCCCCAGGGCTTGAGAAAAAACATGCCTGAACTTTATACCTCTTTGTGCCGTGTGCTCAACCAGGATCCTTTATCGAAGAATAAAGTGATCAAGGCAGAATTATAGTACTCCTTTTAAAAAATTTACATACTTTCCTGATACATCGTCACAGTTTGTTTTTCTTTTATTTCTTCCTTCCGCTGAAAAAGATAATAATAGGCAAGAATAGCAATACCGATAAAAAAGGGAATAAGGGCCAGGTGTTTGCCTGAATAGGAATTAAAGAGTTGGATAGTGTCAAAACCAAAAAACTCGCTGATCATCCAGTATGAATTGGCAGCGATCCAAAAAGTGATGGCCAGGTTATGGGCCAGTTCGGATTTCATGCTTCTCGTTCTCCACGCAATAACAATGGCAACGATCAGCGTTGGAAAGACCATTGCTATGCCCCAATTCTTTCCAGATCATACACCAGCTGATATCTTTAAATAGCCAGAATATGATATGCATATTTTCCATCTTGCGATACCGGGCAGGATTTACATACATGGGTCTTTGGGACATGGGGGATTTTTTAAATGATGGTGACCAGATCAAAAATAAATTGATTCAAGGATATGGGAATAGTAGATATTAGGTATTGGATATTAATACCCGATATTTCAATGTCCTGATATCCGGACCATTACCGGGACAGCATCCTTGAAAACCTTTTTATATCAGCTTCTGGTGCGATCTCGTTTTCATACAGGAGATGGTTTACTAACCGGCGCGCAAAATAGGGAGCAAGCGAGCATCCCTTTGTTCCCATACCATTAAGAATGCCGATATGTTTTTGCTGCGGATGCAAACCAACAAAAGGCCTGCGTTCCAAAGTCGCTGGACGCAAGGCCGATTTATGGCCTAAGATTTTAAAGGGAATCTTTAACCAGGCTTGTAAGTGTCGTTCAGCTTGTTCATAAAATTCATTGGTAGGTTTAGTATGGGGAAAACTCCATTGATAATTGGAGCCAAACCAAAATGTGTTCGGAGTTTGGAGAGGAGCTAACAAAAATCCTTTTTTATAAATGTATTGATCCGGAAGATCCGGAACTTCAACGATGAGGGCCTCGCCCTTATTTGGCGCAAAAGGAAGTTGTTTGAAAAAAGGATTTTCAAAACTGCTAAGACCATCACAGAAAATAATTTTTTCAGCAATGATATCGCCATATTGAACCGATTGCTCTTTGATGATCAGGTTTTCAAATCCGAAACCTTCCTCACGCAACCGCCCCTCCCTTTTTAAAAACTGTCTCCACGCAGGTAATAAAGTTTCAACATGAGCAATGTATGAATGACGAATTTCTCCGCATCCAAGATCATAGTTGAAGATTGAGTTGAATTGGTTTTGCTCGGGGTAGGAGTTTAGGTATTCTTCGCCTTCTTCAATTCGTTCGAGGAAAACCTGGCGCTGATGAGCATTGGGGAAGAAGTCGATTATATTTTTTTGGGAGATCGCAGCAATGTCAAGAAAATTTCCAATTTCGTTATAGGCTTCATGGGCGAAGGAGAGTACGTGCTCAGCCATCCATACTCTTACCATTCTTCTTCCAGTAACAGGATTTATAATACCTGCAGAAACCTTTGAAGGAGTCATTGGATCGTTCTTGTCAATAACAATGAAACTCCGGTGTTCTTTTGTGAGATACCAGTTGAGCCATGTGCCGCAAAGACCCTGGCCGATGATCAAATAATCCACTCGCATGAACAAAAATAATGGTGAATGGTGAATGGTCAATTTTAATTAATTCACCACATAGATGGTGAAAGAGCTTTTTCAAACCGGGAGATTAGCAACCCTTGCTGATAGCTGAAAATTGAAAATTGAAAGTTGAAAATTGAAAGTTGAACATTAAGCATTTTTTATTCTGCGACGGAAATTCTAATGCCCTCCGAATGAGAAGTGAACTCCGGTGCATACATGCATTGAATGCTTGTAATGCCATTACTGAAATTCCCGGCATGTGTCACAAACAAGGGGTACTCGAAGACGTAGGTTCCTTTGCGCAGATTGCTAAAAAAGAAGTTTGTGCTCGCGTCTTTGGTGCTTTCGTAATAGCCAAGGCCATCCTGCCATTTATATTGACTCAGAACATTTACAGGTTCAAGGCAGCTTGCTCTCATGTCTTTCATATGCACATATTCCATGTCGCGATCAACGCGTAACTCAATTCTTACTTTTATTTTATCACCAACACGCAGTTCGTCATTTTCATTCACCGGATTTAAAACGGGCCCACGATCAGTATTCTTTTCGACAAATAATTTCTTCACGAGTTTAAGCGGAGTGGCAGACGTTGTGATCTTATCGAGCTCTTCAAAATACTGCCAGTAAACGGCACCCCAACTTAGGTTGCCGGTTGTTAGTTGTTGGTTGCTGGTTACTGCGACTGAAATATTCCCCATCATCGGATCGATCTTATTTCCATCGATCGTTTCTTTGAAATACCCTGTTCCCGCTTCTGAAGGCGAGGCGTTGTTTGAAACGATCGTATTCCCCAATTTGATTTCGACCGCAGGCTCATTCGATAACAATTGTGACCCTTGCAATAAAAGAGCATAACAGGCTTCGGCTGTTGCCTTTGTTGTGTGCCAGTTATTGGTTTGTTTATTTTTTAAGAGCCATATTTTCATGTCATCAACTGATTTTTGCTGAGACGCAAAATTTTGCGTCTTTACTTCGGTAAACGCCTCAATCAACAAGGCTTGCGTCTCGATCGGCGCCTGGTACCAGAACCAGCCAGCTTTTTCATTTTCCCAATGCATACCAGACTCATCATTTGTGATCGATGTTTCCCTCAGCGACTTTAAAATATTGGTTGCAGTTTTTGTATCGCCTGTTCTCGATAACGCCAGGGCGATCATTCCCTGCATATACTTGCCTTGATTTACCCAATATGACTGAATTTGTTTCCTGAAATAGCTATATGCTGTTTGTGACGCCTTTTGAATTGGATATTCCGGGAAGAAACTTCGCATATAGAGATATTGAATGTCCGAATAACCCGGAGCATATTTTTTCAGGTCTGTTTTATGTTTTATGAGATCATCATAATCTTCTTTTATCTTTTTGTCGAGATAAGGAATGGCAGCAATAACGATGCCTTTTAGTTTTTCGTTTTGCCCTTCACCAATAGCTTTGATTTTTTTCAAGTGACCAATACCGGTGACAATATATTGTGTGATATAACGATCATCCGGTCCGCCTTTGAACCAGACAAAACCTCCATTCGACGATTGCATTTGTTTTAGCTTCTCGATGGAACTATTCAATTCGCTGCTCATTTTCACCATATCGAATAATAAAGCAATATTTTTCTTTTGCTGTTCTTCCGATTTAGCCTCCATCACCCACGGTGTTTCTTCCAGCAAAATAGATTTTAAT
>DASYSW010000464.1:0-3837 GCA_036002905.1 Chitinophagaceae bacterium | reverse complement strand
CGAAACATTTGCATACTTAATGGAACCGTAAAAGCCTATCCAATGTAATGCAGACAAAAAACCAATGCCCGAAAGCTTCAAAATATCTTTTACTGGGACCCGTTGAAGTTTTTTAGCGAGAGAAAATACGATCCACATAGTTACCGAGCTGATGAGAAGGCGATACCAAACCAACCATCCCTCATTTAGCGTGATCAATCGTCCAAGGACACCCGTAAAGCCGGCAAGAAAAACAGCGAAATGAAGTTGGAGAAAAGCCTTTTTCATGAAGATTGTAAAGCTATATAAAAAACAAAGTTGAGAAACTGTATCTCAACTTCTGACCCTCCATCTTTCGTCTTCTTCTATTTTCCCTCGGCCATTATTTTGTTCTGCTGAAGTGTGTTGATGGCATCCTCGGTATTCTTCACTCTTCTCCGGTAATTTTTAAACAAACTGAGCCACCGGAGTTTTAGAACACCAAGCACTCCTTCCTTGATGATGCCCTTATTCATTTTGGATGTGCCCTGTGTCCGATCCTGGAAAATGATCGGCACTTCTTTCAATTTAAAGTGAAGTTTCCATGCTGCAAATTTCATCTCAATCTGGAATGCATATCCTACAAACACGATTTGGTCGAGGTTAATTGTTTCCAGTACTTCTTTTCTATAACACATGAACCCCGCCGTGGGATCCTTTATAGGCATCCATGTTATCATTCTCGTGTATAATGAACCTCCCTTGGAAAGGGCCCGCCTGTCCGAAGGCCAGTTCACGACGCCGCCCCCTTTTACGTAACGTGATCCAATAGCAACATCAGCTCCTCCGTTTTTGCAGGCGTCATAAAGTCGGGGAAGATCATTTGGATTGTGTGAAAAATCAGCGTCCATTTCAAATATGTACTGATACCCCCTGACAATAGCCCATTTAAATCCATGAATGTAGGCCGTTCCAAGCCCCTGCTTTCCGCGACGTTCCTCAATAAACAATTGACCGGGGAATTTTAATTGCAGGCCTTTTACGATTTGGGCTGTTCCATCAGGCGATCCATCGTCAATAACAATTACGTGAAAATCCTGCTGCAAATCAAAAATTGAATGCAAAATAGCAGAGATATTCTCCTTCTCGTTATAAGTTGGTATGACCACAATTTTCTCAGCCATGAACTAAATTACGGAATTGGAATTTTGATAAACTCTGGAATCGTATAAGTGGTTTGTTAAATCTTCTTCAGCATGGTGCGGGTATAGATCTCTGTCAGCTTTTGCTTGGTGTGCATAGGAAAATCTCCTTTCATCATCCAGTCATAATATTGCGGCTCTGCTTTTAACACTTCACAGATGGGCCGGCCTTTGTGTTTGCCAAAGTTAAAAATCTCAATCCCATTTTCAATTGTAAACCGGCGTGCAAAGTCAACAATTACATCCTCGCCTATCACTTTCAAAACCGATTCAATCGTATTACCAAGGTCAGGGTAACGCTCAAGTTGTGCATGAAAAATTTCCAACGTAGCCAGGGCATCTGCTTCAGCACTGTGGGCGCTATTATGCACTTTGCTGCAATAAAACTTGTAAGCAGCGCTTAACGTGCGTTGTTCCATGAGGTGAAAGATCTTTTGAACATCTACCAATTTCCTGTTCTTCATATCCAGGTCCATACCGGCGCGCAAAAATTCCTCCATAAGCATCGGTATGTCGAAGCGGTTGGAATTATAACCGGCAAGATCACAACCATCAAGAACCTGTTTCAATTCATGGGCAACTTGCTTAAAAACCGGGGCATCTTTCACCATTTCATCGGTGATACCGTGAAGTTCGGTTCCGGCTTTCGGGATGGGCATCTGGGGGTTGATAATTTTGCGCTTCACCACCTGGTTTCCATCGGGTAACAATTTTACAATTGCAATCTCAATGATACGGTCCGATCCTAAGTTAGTCCCAGTAGTTTCAAGATCAATTACGGCTAGTGGTTTTTTCAGTTGAAGCGGCATTATCGAATTTTATTTCTGTCTGCAAACGTAACTCTATTTCAGTAATTTTCATGCCGTTTTTTGTAGTACTGACGTGATCAAACTAACCTAATGTGACTTGTTCAAATGACCGCATTCTTTGTAGTACAATTATCAGTTTTGGTGATTATTTTATCCTGTTTCAATCCTCATCGCCGTAATTATTTACCCTTAGTTTCTGCGAGAAAAACACAGAAATCTTTAATATCACCTTAAGCCATCAATCATAAAGGTTTCATTTTCAATAATCCACTTCGAATTAAAAAGTGGCCCCGGATAGCCCAAATAAAAATGAAATGTATATTTGCAAAATAATTGACGGTTTAAACCCGTTGTAAAGCAAATTATTCCGAATGAAAAACAAGCTTCTTACTCTTATCCTATTGGCTTTAGTTGCGTTGGCCATGAGTTCATGTTATTCTTCCAGAAAATCAGGGTGCCCCATGAATCCTCAAAGTAGTTATAGATTCAGAGGATAACCTAAAAGATCAAATTAATTGCTTTAAACCATGCATTGGATCCATGTCACCGCTGAGGACCAATTACAAAAAATCATTGTTAAGTCCCAGGAAAAGCCGCAGGTAATTTTCAAATACAGTTCCTGTTGTCATTTTAGTGAAATCGTATTTCAGCGTTTGCAACAAAATTGTTGTCGGGGTGACATCGATTTTCATTTTCTTGACCTGGCCAACTACAACCATATTTCCGATAAAGTTTCAGAAATATTCGGTGTTCCACACCAGTCTCCTCAAATTTTGGTAATTAACGAAGGTCAATGTATTTTTCACGAGAGCCATCCTGAGATCTCGCTGGAAGGAATCTTGCAGCATGTCACCGTAGCCGCATAACTCCAAATCATATTTCCACTTTTTTCATTTTCGGAATAAGAAAATGTATGATGAGCCACGCAGTTATATAAGCGATACTGCAAAAAATGAATACCAGAAAATATCCTTTCTCAATATTGTGGAATGATTTATAATGGTCGAACAAATACCCGGCTGATTTTGAAACTATGATCCCGCCAAGACCACCGGCCATTCCAGCTATTCCGGTTATAGATGCAACAGCTTTTTTAGGGAACATATCAGACACAGTCGTATAGATGTTTGCACTCCAGGCCTGGTGTGCGGCAGCCCCAAAGCCAATGATAAGAATGGGAAACCAAATGCTATAGCCTCCAAGCAACTGCGCACTAAAAACCGGTATTGCACACAGTGCATATATCAACATCGATGTTTTCCTCGCCTTAAAAATTGGCCATTCATTTTTTATAAAATTCATGGGCAGCCATCCGCCAAAGACGCTGCCCACCGAAGAAATCATATAAACAACTGCAATGGGTATTGCCATTTCGGTTTGCGATAATTGGTACTGTTCATGCAGGAAGTCGGGTAACCAGAAAAGGTAAAACCACCAAACCCCATCCGTCAGAAATTTTCCAATTGCAAGTGCCCAGGTCTGTTTGAATTGCAGCAGTTTGCTCCATGACACTTTTGGAGTCGACTCCCTTGTCGCGGCCATGGAAACTATTTCGTCAGTGTCACTATGTATGTAATTAAATTCATCCTGTTTTAATCTCCTCTGCTTGGCCGGTACTTCATATAACCAAAACCAGAAAAGCAACCACACCAGTCCTACGGCGCCCGTAATGATAAAGGCCCAGCGCCAGCCATATTCCTTGGCAATAAAAGGAACGCTGAGGGGCGCGATAATAGCACCTATGTTTGTACCGGAATTAAAAATCCCTGTTGCCAGTGCTCTTTCTTTTTTCGGAAACCATTCCGCAATTGCCTTTACCGCAGATGGAAAATTTCCTGATTCGGTCAATCCCAAAAACCCTCTGGCGA
>DASYSW010000463.1:0-10837 GCA_036002905.1 Chitinophagaceae bacterium | reverse complement strand
TCGATCGTTCTGACACAATCTGCAGCAGCGGCCTTATTTGGAAATGCAGACCCGATCAATAAGATCATCAAGGTAGACAACGACTATGATGCAAAGGTCACAGCAATTGTAGCGGATGTACCGCGCAACTCCACTCTCCAGTTTGATTTCATCAATGCTTTCAATTACTCCAATGCTTATCTGAAAGAGATGATGAACAATTGGCAAAATTCTTCATGGGATGTTTATATACAGCCCAACCCCGGAACAAATATGACGCGGCTGCAAAAGAACATCAATGAAATCAAGTACCAGCACGATCCGAAGGATAAAAAAATAAGTACCTATTTCGCCTTCCCGATGAATAAATGGAGGCTCTACAGCGATTTCAAGGATGGAAAGAATACCGGTGGTATGATCGAGTATGTAAGGCTCTTTACGGTGATCGCGCTGATCATTCTCCTGATTGCTTGCGTCAATTTCATGAACCTGTCTACCGCCCGTTCAGAAAAAAGAGCGAAAGAGGTAGGTGTAAGAAAAACACTGGGCTCAGTCAAAAAGCAACTTATCCTGCAGTTTATTTCTGAATCAATGATATTGGCATTTGTGGCCCTTCTTGTTTCGATCGGGATTGTCTATTTGCTTTTGCCTTCGTTCAATACTCTTGTGAATAAGCATTTGTCCTTGAACCTTTCACTGCCCGTTTCCTGGTTCGAAGCTGTTGCAATCATTTTGATCACTGGAATTGTGGCAGGCAGTTATCCGGCCATGTATCTCTCGTCTTTCAACCCTGTAAGAGTTTTAAAGGGAACCTTTCTTGCCGGAAAAGGGGCTGCCTTGCCAAGACGCATTTTAGTAGTTGCACAATTTGTTATTTCCATTTTGTTAATCTCAGCTACGATCATTGTTTACCGACAAATACAGCATATAAAAAATCGTGAGACTGGCTATGATCCGAATAATCTCATCATGATCGGTGCCACAGCAGATACTCAGAAAAACTATCCTGTAATAAAACAAGAACTGCTAAATACAGGACTGATCAGCTCTGTAACAAGAACGTTGTCTCCCATTACGGACATATGGTGGAGATCACCAGGCCCTGATTATGATGGCAAACCAGCCAATCAGAGTATCATTTTTTCCGGGGAAAGCAGTGATATTGATTTTACAAAAACAATGGGCATAAAAATTTTGCAGGGAAAAGATTTTTCCGGAACCCCGGCTGATTCCACATCCATGTTATTAAACAAGGCTGCAGTAGAAGCAATGGGTTTGAAAAATCCCGTTGGAATGCAAATGAGATATGGTGGGACATTTACGGTTATTGGTGTCACTGATAATGTAGTGATGGGATCCCCGTTTGAACCGGTGGACCCGATGATGGTATTTTTCGATCCAGGCGGAGCCAGTTCGATCAGCGTACGGTTGAAAAGTGCAGTTCATCCTCAAAAAGTATTGGGGTCCATTGAAACGATCTTTAAAAAATACAACCCTGCTTATCCTTTCGAATACCAATTTGCTGATGAAGAATTTGGAAAGAAGTTCATTGCGGAGGAACTTATTAATAAGCTTACTAACATTTTTGCGGGGCTTGCCATTTTCATTTGCTGTATCGGCCTTGCGGGCCTTGCATCATTTACAATCGAAAAACGCATCCGTGAAATCGGCATTCGCAAAGTACTGGGTGCAACAGTGCAACAGCTATTATTACTGATCTCAAAGGAATTTTTAAAGCTGGTACTGATCGCTTTTGTTATTGCAGTGCCCTTGACATGGTGGTTCATGAATAACTGGCTGGATAAATACACATATCGCGTCAATATAAGTATATGGCTGTTTGGAATTGTTGGCGTCATTGTGTTGTTACTGACGCTAGTTGTTGTAAGCTTAAATACGATCAGAGCCGCGATATCCAATCCTGTTAAATCTTTACGAATTGAGTGAGTAAAGATTAAGGTACCCACCTAGAGGATTGGTGAAAGGTGGGGAACGGAAGGAAGATGCCTTGATCAGCTAGGAATATTTGAATCAAAGAAATTAAGTCAAAACATCAAAAATTCCTTTTTTATGTTTAAGAATTATCTTAAAACCGCATTCCGGTTTTTGCTGAAAAACAAAAGTTTCAGCTTTATTAATGTCATTGGTCTTGCCATGGGAACGCTGTGTTGTTTATACATTCTATTGTACGTACAAGATCAGTACAGCTACGATAAACATCAAAACAATGCAGCGGATATCTATCGTATCACTGCGTCCTTATCACTGCCTGGCGATAAGCATAATATTTCGGCCTGCTCGCCGCCGATTGCACCGGCTATGAAGCGCGATTTTCCTGAAGTGCAACAATTCACACGGGTGGTAACCGATTTTAACGCGGGTCAACATCTGCTTCGTTATAAGGAAAAATTAGTGTATGAAGACAAGCCCGTCTATGTAGATTCCACTTTTTTCGATGTTTTCAGTTATCACTTCACTAGCGGAAATGCAAAGAACGTATTATCGGAACCGTATTCTATGGTAATGCTCAAAACTACGGCAGAGAAGCTGTTTGGGAGCGAAGACCCTGTGGGTAAAGTGATCGAGATCGATGATAACAACGGTAAAAATAACTACAAAGTGACTGGTGTTGTTGATGAACGCCTTGGCAAGTCTCACCTCCGCGCGAACATGTTCATCACGATGAACAGCGGGGGCATGGGCGAATTTGTCCGTCAAAATGAATCGTGGGGAGGGAATAATCTCACTTATTCGTACGTTAAGCTGCGTCCGCACGCTGATGCTCTTGCGCTTGAAAAAAAATTGCCCGCTTTTTTGAACAAGTATGGAGGCCAGCAATTAAAAGACGCTGGTATGGAAAAAATATTGCACCTCCAACCTCTTGGCACTATACACACTACTACCACTTATGAGAAAGATTTGTCAAAAAGCGTTGACCCTTCCTTCCTGTATATTTTATTATTGATAGCGATACTTATACAGGTGATTGCCTGTATCAACTTTATGAATCTTTCTACTGCACGTGCATCTAAAAGGGCAAAAGAAGTTGGCATAAGAAAGGTGGTTGGAGCTGAGAGATCGGACCTCATGAAGCAGTTTATGAGTGAATCGTTTCTGTTGTCGCTTATCAGCGTATTAATAGCATTGCCGTTATTGTTACTGACACTTCCTGTCCTGAACCAAATTACGCAGGCAGATATTCATGTATCTATGTTTGCGAATTACCGCTTATGGTTGTTGCTGGGAGGAATTATTGCGGTAACCGGCCTGATTGCCGGCAGCTATCCCGCATTCTATTTGTCAGCTTTCGAGGCCATTAAAGTGATCAAGGGCAATTTTACAAATCAAATTTCTGCATCGGGAATCCGTCGGTCACTGGTGGTGTTTCAGTTCGCACTCTCAATCGTTCTTATCGCAGGCATTATTGTTATCTATAGCCAATTAAATTACATTCAGCATAAAGACCTGGGCTTCGACAAAAATCAAAAACTGGTCTTTAGTTTTTATACCCAGGATTCAAGGAATAACATTGAAGCATTTTCCAATGATCTGCGCCAATTGTCGGAAGTAAAAGCGGTGGGCCGGGCAAATAATTATCTCAGCCAGGTTGTTTTCAATGACTACCCTGTTTACCTCGCGGGCGAAAATCCGGCTAATGCCACTGACGTGCAAAATATGAGCACCGATGAAAATTTCGTAAAGGCAAATGGCATCAAAATAATCAGCGGGAGGGATTTTCATTTAAATGACACAGGAAGGGTGCTGGTGAATGAAACCGTGTTAAAACGTATTGGATTAAAACCTGAGCAGGCTCCGGGAACCAAATTGTATACAAAGTTTCCGGGGGTGCCGGAATTCAATCGTGAGATAGCCGGCGTAATGAAAGATTTCAACTTCAATTCCCTGCATGATGAAGTAAAACCACTGATGTTTATATATAGCGGCCCACAGCCGTTTATGGCAAATCTCACTGTTGCTACACAGAGCAATAATTACCAGGAATTGCTTTCGAAATTTGAGGGTCTTTGGCACAAGGATTTTCCCTCCGTTCCATTTGACTACAAATTCCTCGACCAGGAAGTACAGAAACAGTATGAAACAGAGATCACCCTATCTAAGATCATTAACTCATTTACGATAATGGCGATCCTCATATCCTGCCTTGGTTTATTCGGGCTGGCTGCCTTCAGCGCGGAACAAAGAAAAAAAGAAATAGGCGTCCGAAAAGTCCTGGGTGCAAGTGTATCGGGGGTTGTCGGCTTGTTGTCAAAGGATTTCTTAAAACTGGTAGGTATCGCGATACTAATAGCAACGCCCGTTGCATGGTGGGCTATGAACAAATGGCTGCAGGCATTTGCTTACAGGGTGGACATTAGTTGGTGGATGTTCGCACTGGCAGGGTGTATCGCGGTTATTATTGCAATGATCACAATAAGTTTCCAGGCAATAAGAGCGGCGATCGCCAATCCAGTGAGGGCTTTGAGAACTGAATAACCGGGCTGTAAGCTGCCTGCCATAAGTTATAGCCTGCCGGCAGGCAGGCTTGCAGCATGTGGCTAAAACCTTTTTAAAATGATAAAAAATTATTTAAAAATCGCGTGGAGAAGCTTGATGAAAAACAAAGTCTTCTCATTTATCAACATTTTTGGTTTGTCAGTCGGTCTTACGTGCTGCATGCTCATCACAATTTACCTGTATCATGAGGTCAATTATGATAAGTATCACAAACACATCGATCAATTGTATCAACTGGCAACAACTTTTACCGGGAATGGCAAAGAATCAAACACTCCCAACACTCCTGCACCGATGGCAGCAGCCATGCAAAAGGAATATCCCGAAATAGTTGCGACAGCAAGGCTAATGCCCTTGTTCGGGGACGACAAAACTTTGTTACAATACAGGCCCACGAACGATGAAGCGAGGTCGTTCTACGAAAGAAAAGGCTATCTGGCCGACTCGTCTTTCTTTACGTTATTCAATTATCATTTCATTGAAGGCAATCCCGCTACCGCTTTGCAAGCGCCCAATAGCCTTGTTATAAGTGATGAGATCGCAACAAAGTTTTTCGGTAACCAGCCCGCTTTGAACAAAGTCATTCACATAAACAGCAACACCAATGGTGAATTTGATTTTAAAGTAACAGGTGTCTATCGGCCGTCTGATAAGCCCACCCAGATCGATGCGAGGTTTTTTCTCTCCATACCCGGCGGAGATATGGAGCAATTCATCCGCCAGCAAACGGACATGGTCAACAACAACATGTTTAATACATTCCTTCTGCTAAAGCCCGGTTCCGATGCAAAAAAACTGGAAGCTAAATTTCCAGCTTTTGTTGACAAATATTTAGGTGCGGGTTTAAAAGCAGCCGGCTTCTCTAAAAAACAATTTTTGGTGGCGGTGAAGGACCTGCATCTCTACACAGGGATGAGTAATGACATGTCCTCGACGGGAACCGTTAGCAAAACCTATTTATATATTCTTAGTTCTATTGCTCTGTTCACTTTGCTGATCGCCTGTATCAATTTCATGAATCTGTCTACAGCTCGTTCATCAAAACGTTCTGCAGAAGTGGGTGTCCGCAAAGTATTGGGTGCAAGAAAGGGTTCATTGATCAAACAGTTTATGGGTGAATCGCTCCTGATGAGCATGATCGCTTTTGTGATTGCAATGGGCCTGACAGAACTTTTGCTGCCGGCCTTTTCACAAGTATCCGGAAAAAATTTATCGTTTCATTTTTCACAACAATGGTTTATCCTTCTGGGGTTCTTTCTGCTATCTATCATAACCGGGTTATTGGCCGGAAGTTATCCTGCATTTTACCTGTCATCCTTTCAACCTGTAAAGGTGTTGAAAGGACGCTTCACCAATTCGCTGTCAGCCGTTGCATTAAGAAAGGGACTGGTCATATTTCAATTTATTATTTCGGTAGTGCTGATCATCGCTTCCGTGGTTATCATGAATCAAATGAACTACTTGCGGTCGACAAATCTCGGATTCGCAAAAGACCAGCAAATAGTGATCCCATTGAGAAGCACGACCGCAAAAAGTATTTACACATCGCTAAAGAATGAAATAAAAAATAACCCGCGTGTGCAGAACGTTGGGGCGACCCTGTTCTATCCTGGCATTGTCAACCCAAGTGATATGGGTCTATACAGGGAGGGAAAAACAGTGAACGACAACGCCGATGTTCATACCAACTGGGTGGATGAATCGCTTCTTCAGACGCTGGGCATTACGGCCGTCGCGGGAAGACTATTCTCAAAAGAATTCCCTGGTGATACAAACAATCGCATGATCCTTAATGAAGCCGCTATAAGAAAGCTGGGATTCCCTTCACCCCAGGAAGCAGTCGGAGGCAAAATAAAATTTGACTGGCGCGGAGAATCGTATTCATGGACGATCATTGGTGTCGTAAAAGATTTTCATTTCCAGGACCTCCATGTTCCTATTGAACCTTACGCCTTTCAGCTGAATAACCGGCCAAATTTCAATTACATTATTGTTCATGCTAAGGCCAGCGATCTTGCTCCGTTACTGAGCTCAATGTCTGCAAGCTGGCATCAATTAAACCCGAATGAGCCATTTGAATACAGCTTCCTGGATGAAGATTTTCAAAAAAATTATGAAGCCGAAAACCGCCTGGCTTCGATAGTTGGGTATTTCACTGTTATCGCCATTCTTATTTCGTGTCTTGGCCTGTTTGGCCTGGCAACATTCAGCGCCGAGCAACGCACAAAAGAGATCGGGGTCAGAAAAGTTCTGGGTGCCAGCGTTAAGGGAATTGTGGCGCTCCTTTCAAAAGATTTTTTAAAGTTAGTAGCCATTTCTGTTGTCGTTGCATCGCCCGTTGCCTGGTGGGTCATGCATAAATGGCTGCAGGACTTTGCTTATCGTATAAATATCAGTTGGATGGTTTTCCTGATAACAACAGTATTGGCATTACTGATCGCAATGATCACTATCAGTTTCCAGGCAATAAGGGCGGCACTTGCAAACCCGGTGAAGAGTTTGAGAACCGAATAAAGAGCTGCGAGCAGTGAGCTCTTAGCTCATAGCCCGAAGCTAAAAGCTTGTTTTATGATACGGAACTATTAAAAAAGTCTTATGATACGGAACCTTCTCATTACAGCCATTCGTAACCTTAGGAAGAATAAATTTTTTTCCTCGTTGAACATTTTAGGATTGGGTATAGGAATGGCTGTTTTTTTATTGATCTCACAGTATGTGCATTTCGAACGGAGCTATGAAGATTTTATTCCGGGTAATGAGAATATTTATCGCGTAAAACTTGAAGTATACAGGAATAACGAACCGATCATGGCCAGTGCTGAAAATTACCCGGGTGTGGGTCCTGCTTTGCAACATGAATTGCCCGAGGTGATCAGCTATGCACGCCTTTATAACATGGGTTACAAAAACAATGTGATCATCACCAATGAAAACGCAAAGCCTGACCCTATCGCTTTCAGACAGCGCAGGTTCTTATATGCGGATTCGACATTTTTACCGATGATGGGCTATCCAATGGTCAAGGGAAATGCAACGCTTGCTCTCAAGGAACCCTTCACAGCGGTGATCTCTGAAAAATATGCAAAACTCTATTTTGGCAATGATGATCCGATTGGAAAGACCTTGCGCTTGCGCGATGATGATTTTACAAACGAACTGGTAAAAGTGACCGGGGTGTTCAAAAACCTTCCCTCCAACACACATCTGAAATTCGACGTCTTATTTTCCTATAACAGCCTCTACCCGAGAGGTGACTGGGCAGTGCAGCGTTACCGTGAAGGCTGGCGACGCAAGGACATGTACACATTTATACAAGTAAAACCCGGTACAGATTCAAAAATACTCGAGACAAAATTTCCGGCGATCGTTGCAAAATACAAACCCGAACTAAAGGGTAGCCAGGAAAAACAATTGCTGGGCCTGCAGCCACTTAAAGACATTCATCTTACTTCAGACCTTAGTGAGGAACAAGAACCGAATGGAAATGCTCGTACTGTTTTCTTTTTGTCACTCATCGGGATATTTGTGCTGGTCATCGCCTGGATAAATTATGTCAATCTTTCAACGGCCCGCGCTCTTGAACGAGCAAAAGAAGTCGGCATTCGTAAGGTAGTTGGCGCCGTAAAGACACAATTGATCCTCCAATTCCTTACCGAATCTGCGCTTGTTAATTTATTATCAGTTCTGATTGCCTGGGGTCTTGTATACGTCTGCCTGGTTCCTTTTAACACTTTGTCAGGACTTAATCTTGAAACGTCGTATCTGGTTCAATCGTGGTTTGTACTTCTATTGCTGATATTGTGGCTGGTGGGCAGTTTGCTTTCAGGATTATATCCTGCGTTGGTTCTTTCGTCGTTCAAACCCATCACTGTGTTGAAAGGAAAATTAAAAAACAATGCCAGTGGAATCATATTACGCAAGGGTTTGGTCATAATGCAGTTCATTGCGTCGATCGCTTTGATCGCGGGAACTTTTATTGTTTACCGGCAATTAAAGTACATGACGAGCCAGGACATGGGAATGAATATTAACCAGGTGCTGGTGGTTGAAAGACCGGGTATTGCCGATACAAGCCGAACAGTTTTTAATTCTTCGATCGATGCATTCAGGAACGAACTCAAAAAAGATCCTTCGGTGCAAGCCGTGTCGGCTTCATTCACAGTTCCCGGAAAACAGCGTGAATACAAAGTGACTCTTAAAAGATATGGTGTTGCTAATACGGATTCCATCGGCGCTCGCTTCAACAGTTTTGACTATGAATTCCTCGACGTATTCAAAATGAAGCTGATTGCCGGTAGAAAATTTTCTCCTGATTTCCCAAAAGACCAGGATACGTCTATCATCATCACCGAAACTGCGGCAAAGCTTCTTGGTTTCAAAAAACCGGAAGATGCGATTGGAAAAGTTCTTACCGTAGCGGAGTTTAGATGGAATCCTATCGTGGTGGGTGTCGTCAATGACTATCATCAATTGTCGTTAAAAAAACCGCTTGATCCATCATTTTTTACATACTCGTCCTACGATGGAGAATATTACTCTGTACGAATCAACACGAACAACTTATCAAGGACACTGAAGCATGTAGAGCATTCGTGGACAAGCGCATTTCCCGGAAATCCCTTTGAATATTTCTTTTTGGATGACTATTTCAATAAGCAATATGAAAATGAAAAAAGATTTGAAAAATTGTTTATGGTGTTTGCGATCCTGGCCATTATCATCGGGTGTGTGGGGCTCTTCGGGCTTTCGGCTTATACAGCCAGCCAGCGTATAAAAGAGATCGGCATTCGTAAAGTGTTAGGCGCTTCTGTTCCGGATATTACAAAAATGCTGTCGAAAGATTTTCTCAAGCTGGTACTTATTGCAATTGTTGTGGCTTCACCCCTGGCCTGGTGGGTGATGAATAAATGGCTACAGGATTTCGCTTACAGGATACATATAAGTTGGTGGGTTTTTGCCGCAGCAGGAATGGCTGCCCTCGTCATCGCTATGCTGACCGTAAGTTTCCAGGCTATCAGGGCGGCCGTTGCGAACCCGGTGAAGTCACTACGTACCGAATGAGTAATGAGTGATCAGTGATGAGTGATCCAACTCATTACTGATTACTCATAAAAAAGAAGGAATTGACCGTTCACTAATGACCTTGTAATAATTAAGATAGAATCCATGATAAAAAATCTCTTTCTCGTTGCAATACGAAACTTCAGAAGAGACAAATGGTACAGTCTTTTGAACATTCTTGGATTGACTATTGGTATTGCGTTTAGCTTATTCTTAATATTTTATATCAAGGACGAATTAAGTTATGACCGCTACAACGAAAAAGCAGACAGGATATACCGTGTCAATGCAAACATAAAGGAACCCGATAAAGATACCATGAGATGGGCCGTTACTCCATTCCCAATGGGACCGGCGTTGAGTAAGGATTATCCCGAAGTGGAAGAAGCGGTTCGTTTTATTAGTAATGGCAAAACCCTCTATAAAAATGGGGAGCTTCGTTTGTATGAGGATAAAGTATTTTTTGCAGACAGTAATTTATTCAGGGTCTTCACTTACAGGTTTATCGAAGGCAATCCGCAAATGGCATTGGTGGCGCCTAATTCGATGGTGTTGACAAATTCAGTAGCTGAAAAATTCTTTGGCAAAGACAAACCTTATGTGGGCAAAACGCTGGAAAATGCAAATGGCGACGTTTACAAGATAACGGCCGTGATAGGAGATGTCCCAAGGAATTCACATATTCGGTTCAACATCGTGATCTCGAGAAGTTCGTTGCCTGCTGACTTTGCAAACAACTGGGGAGGTTTCGGCTTCTATACTTATGTGTTGCTAAAACCAAACACAAGTGCCACCAGCTTCGAAAAAAAATTATTGCCGGTTTACGACAAATATCTCGCATCGATATTTTCACAATTCAACATCAGGATGCGGTTTAGCGTGCAACCTATCACTTCTATTCATCTGCACTCTGAGATGAATAATGAGCCCGAAGAACTTGGCAGCACTTCATACATCTACATATTTTCCGCGGTAGCATTTTTTATGCTACTCATCGCCTGCATCAACTACATGAATCTAACGACTGCCCGCTCGGCAAGGCGATCAAAAGAAATAGGTATTCGTAAAGTGACAGGGTCTTCCCAATTGCAACTGATCGCACAATTTCTTATCGAATCCACACTGGCGGCAGTTTTCTCATTGCTGCTAAGTATTGCAGCGATTGCATTGCTTTTGCCCACATTCAATTCATTATCCGGAAAATTCATTTCCTTCAATACATTACTAGAATCCCGTACCATTTTAATCATGTTGGCTGTGGTAATATTCGCAGGGTTGGTCG
>DASYSW010000462.1:0-2680 GCA_036002905.1 Chitinophagaceae bacterium | reverse complement strand
GCTTCGGCTTCAATTTATCCAGTTCGGAAAGGAGGAGACCTAATTGTAACTCTCCAGCTTTACTTAAAGGATCCGATTTAAGCCATGGGGATGGTTGGAAATTAAACCGGTTGTCGAGTACGCCTATCAGGCCTGGTTTATTTGGGTCCTTGCCTTCAGCGATTAGGCGCAACGATCTTTCAACGATTGTGTTAATTTTTTCAAGCGGGTACTTATTTGTGGGTATTAGCTTTCCATCAGCGATGTCTCCCACCTTGATATCGCAAGTCAAAGTCTGGTTCTTTTTATCCATTTTCCAACCTGCAGGTAAGAAAAACTCTTTTCCCAACCTGTAGTTTTGAATCGCATTTTCCAATTCTTTCTTAACACTTTGATCTACGGGAATGTGATCATTTAACCTATTAAGCGAACCCGAACCTATTTGAAAGATGGGAGTTTTTTCAGCAAATAGAGATGTATCTCTGAACTTTAGGTTTTCATTATTATAATACCCATAGTAGACTTCCCGGAATTTTAAATTGATCAGCGGCCTGTTCGGATTTCTTTTTACTTCCGCTGCGATCGTCATCCATTCCATTGCAATTTTTTCAGCTTTGGTAAGTTCTCCTTCAGATAGGTTTACTAGACCATTCTCTGGAGTCCATTGCGCAATTGCTTTTTCTTTTTTTAGAAAATAGCCATTGTCGAAACTTAAACCCTGAGTGGCTGCAAAGTGTGTGAACCGTTCATCCAATCGCGGTAACATTTTGGCATATTCTTCATTGGCTTGTTTAACAAGAAGAGCTATTCCTGGATCAAGAATATCGTTACCTGTCGTTATAAACTTTGTATAAGCGAAAGGATTTAAAACCCCTATCTGGTCTTGTAAGTTGTGATCAATACTGGTACTCCTTCTCTGGATTGTCACTGTGTCGTTAGCGTTAATCAGTAATTTGTTACGTTCTCCTTCTGTATCGAGGAAAAATTTTAAAGGTGCATTAAAGGAATTCTCCACCTCTCCATTCAACTCATCGTTCCAGTCCTTTGAATTTACCGGAGGTAAAAATTCAAATTTAGCGCCTTGGGGGTGCAAGCTCCGCAGTAACAAGAAGAGCTGTAGAGCGTTGTGAGGTGTATAAGGTGCAATCAACGTCCCCGCCTGCTTATCTGATTTTCTTACTGAAGGGAAATAAGTTGTCTCTCCTTCCAGGTCAACACTCGAAAGCTGCAACGGTGTAACCTTGTCCGATAAGATTATTTCGAGCATACCATTTCGTACAATGACATCGTTGGATGTATGCTCACCCAAGGTCCGGAGCAAAATATCAGTCGAAAATTTAAAACCACTCGGTTCTCGATCAAAGCCGAGTTTAATAACATCGATATTGTAGGTATTCACAATATCTTTTATCATCTCGCGCTGAAAGTGTGATGGACTTCCGGCTGTTGCCACGTAGATCGTACTTTCATTTTCTTTTTCGAACATTTGAAAATGAGCCATACAGTCTAGTGGTTGTTCAGCTATAAATAAGGCAGTCGGGTTTTCGGGAATATTCGATACCCATAATGCAATATTTTTTAAAGAGCCCTCATAGAAAAGCGATGGATTTTTTCTGATATCAGAAATCTTCTCACCATTTGATGCAGCTTCGAGAACCAATCTTTGGTAGTGTGCTGGTGTAAGTTTATTCTTTGCTTCTAAAGCGACGACTCTTCCATTTGCATCGGTATAAGGAAGAAGCAAATGTTTTTCGTAAAGAAGATTTTCACTTTCAATACGAGAAATGGCGGAACTGCTTTCCTGTGCCATTGGACCTGTCGCATTGCCAAATTTATTCTTAAACAAGGGATGGTTAATGGTTTCCGCCTTGATCCCCCGATTCAGAATGAAAGCAAAATCTTCGGCAGGCTTTACCACAAATGTTCTGATAGAGGATTCTTCCGGGTATGGCTCAACGTAAACTTTAGGTTGAACTTTTACTTGTGAGCGTTCAACTTGTTTCTTTTCATTATAAAATAGACTAGCCTCGACTGGGTAATTTTTCTTTGCGTACTGACGAATTATTTCAGTTGCGCTTTCTCTTGTGGATAACTTGTTCGCCCACAACACAAAATCAGTAATTGTCCCACTTTCATTTTCCCCTCGCCTGCTACCAGGTACACACCACAGCCAATATCCTTTACGGCTTTTGTTGTTGTTAATGGTAACTTCTCTTTCATCCTCGTGGACAAAATGTTTTTGATTTCGTTCAGATTTCTTTTTTGAATAAGAAAAACCAAATGTATCCGCAAACGCTTCAAGGTCGATGGTCTTGTTAAAAAAATCTCTCTCTGAACTAAATTCCATAAAATGTTTTTTTTATTTACACGAAAGGGAAACCAACTTTTTATTTCTTCGTATATTTGGCCATCATATCTAAAGACCGCCCTCGTCTGGGTGGATTTTTTGATAGTTTTGGATTAATCATGGGGATAGTGTTGTAAGATGCTAGCCCCCTTTTATTTTACACCACCTGACATCATATTCCAAGTGTTATTAACATTTGAAGTGCTAATCACCCCAGTCGAGGAATTAGCCCCCTGCGCTCCGTATCCAAAATTTACATTGTAAGACGAGTTCGCCGCTGAATATGATTGATTTGTTGCTGCCTGACTTTGCGCCTTTTCCATTGATTGGAGTTGTTGCTGTTGCATCGTAAGC
>DASYSW010000461.1:0-10083 GCA_036002905.1 Chitinophagaceae bacterium | reverse complement strand
AAACACGGGCACAAACACAGGTAACAACAATAACAACAACAATTCTTCCGGAGTTACTGTCTCCTCCTGGATCACAAAAGGTGACCGCTCAGCATTGTTGCAAAAACAGGCTGACATTCGTTTTGGTGCTGCGAGCAACAGCTTTCAAAATATAGATGTCGATTCAACCCAGACATTTCAGACCATTGAGGGCTTTGGATATGCATTGACTGGCGGCAGTGCTTATTTGATTAACCGTCTCAGTACTGCGACAAGGAACTCTTTGCTCCAGGAATTATTTGGCTCCGGAGAAAATTCGATCGCAGTAAATTATTTGAGGATCAGTATCGGCGCATCCGACCTGAATGCTTCTGTTTTTAGTTATGATGATATGCCTGCCGGACAAACCGATATTAATCTCGACAACTTTAGTCTTTCCCAGGATACACTTGACCTCATCCCTGTATTAAAACAAATTCTTACCATCAACCCTGATATAAAAATACTTGGCTCACCGTGGAGTCCACCGCTTTGGATGAAAGACAATGGAAGTTCTGTTGGGGGCAGTTTACAAACTCAATACTATGAAGTCTATGCTCGCTATTTTGTAAAATACATTCAGCAAATGCAGGCAAACGGGATTACTATCAATGCTATTACTCCGCAAAATGAACCCCTGTATGGTGGCAACAATCCAAGTATGGTCATGACGGCACAGCAGCAGCTCGACTTTATAAAAAATAATCTTGGACCGGCCTTCCAGTCCGCAGGAATTAGTACTAAAATAATTCTGTATGATCACAATTGCGACAGGCCGGACTATCCAATAACGATCTTAAATGACGCGGGTGCAAGACCTTTTGTAGACGGCTCAGCCTTCCATTTATATGGAGGCGACATCAGCGCCTTATCGACAGTTCACAATGCATTTCCCGATAAAAATCTTTACTTCACCGAACAATGGACGGGAGCTAAGGAAAGTTTTGATGACAATTTGAAATGGCATGTAAAAAATGTGATCATTGGGACAATTAGAAACTGGGGCGTCGTTGTACTGGAATGGAATTTGGCTAATGATGGTAATTATAATCCGCATACCCCCGGAGGATGTTCAGAATGCAAAGGTGCTATCACATTGGATGGTGCAGTGAACAGGAATCCTTCCTATTATATTGTCGCACATGCATCCAAATTTGTTCCGCGGGGTTCCGTTCGTATCAGTAGCAATATCGCCGGCAACTTTTACAATGCTGCTTTTAAAACACCAGGCGGTAAAAAAGTTTTGATAGTCGTAAACGATGGGACATCAGAAGCAAGTTTCAACATTCGCTTTAACGGGCAGCGGGCCACAACAAGCTTAGCGGCAGGAGCGGTTGGCACTTATGTTTGGTAATAATTTTTTCGTCAAACGTGAAAGGTGAAATGTGAAATACTCCCGTTTCACTTCTCACGTCTCCCGTTTCACACGAATCGAGAGACTATTTTAATTTTAACATAGTTCAGTCATCTTAAAACCCTTTTGCAATGAACAAACTCGCTTGCCTGGCTTGCCTTTTTCTGGTAGCCGCGTGTTCAGAAAATAAAGTGCCTAATGAAACCACGACAACAAATACAGACACTTCCTTTAGCATTGACGGGAAAAAAGTAATTGTCTATACTACCGCCGATAGCACTCAACTCAGGCTGTCAGCAACAGACACATTATCGTTTGCTGATTTTGATCAGCCTTTAGAAACGCAGCCAAGTATTTTTATCGATCCTTCTCATACATTTCAAACTTTTGTCGGAATAGGGGGCGCGCTGACTGATGCAGCTGCTGAAACTTTTGCAAAACTTCCTGCCGACAAGCAAAAAGAAGTTTTACGGGCATATTATGATAAGGATAAAGGGATCGGTTATACGATAGGGAGAACTAACATCAACAGTTGCGATTTTTCGAGCGATACGTATACCTATGTCAGTGATGGCGACAAGGAATTAAAATCATTTAGCCTGGCACACGATGAGAAATATAAAATTCCATTGATCAAGAAGGCAATGGAAACAGCAGGAGGTAAACTGGATCTTTTTGTAAGTCCATGGAGTCCACCGGCCTGGATGAAGGACAATAATGAGATGCTGCATGGCGGTAAGTTGAAGCCTGAGTTCTATGATTCATGGGCCAACTATTATGTGAAATTTATCCAGGCGTATGAAAAGGAAGGCATACCTGTCTGGGGTTTGACAGTTCAGAATGAACCGATGGCGAAGCAAACATGGGAAAGCTGTATGTACACCGCAGAAGAAGAAAAGAATTTCATAAAGAATAATCTTGGTCCTACGCTTCAGAAAAATAATTTAAGCGATAAAAAATTAATTGGCTGGGATCACAACCGTGATCTTTTGTATCAACGAGCTTCCTCCCTGTTAAATGATCCTGATGCCGCAAAGTATTTGTGGGGAATAGGATTTCACTGGTATGAAGAATGGAATGGTGGACGCCAGTACAGCAATGTTGAACTCGTACATGAAACTTTTCCCGGGAAAAATTTAATGTTTACAGAGGGCTGCAATTTTCCATTTAGCTGGCAAACCTTTGATAGTTGGAAATGGGGTGAAAATTATGGTGAGAACATGATCCATGATTTTAATAATGGAGCCGTTGCATGGACGGACTGGAATATACTACTGGATGAAACAGGAGGACCGAACCATGTCGGTAATTTTTGTTTTGCTCCGATTCATGCGAAAACCAGGGAAGGCACATTGCATTATATGAACTCCTATTATTACATTGGTCATCTGTCAAAATTCATCAGACCTGGAGCAAAAAGGATCATCAGCTCTGCTAACAGGGTTCAATTACTTACCACCGCCTTTAAGAACCCCGATGGTAAACTTTCAGTGGTAATTATGAACCCCACCGGCCAAAAATTTCCATATAGAATGTACATAGGTAAAAAAGCCGTAGAGGCAACCAGTCTTCCGCACTCAATGAGCACACTGGTAGTTGAATAAAAAAATTTAAACCCTTCGAAAATGAGTCGCTGGAATTGTGTAGCTGTGATACTACTGATTGCACTCTGGAGTTGCAGTAAAAAATCTGGTGATGATTCTTCACCACCTGCAAATTTTGGTTCAACCGGTATAAGGCTAAACGGGCAATCTGTAAATTCCTCAAACTACAACATCGGCGTCTCGCCGGTGATTCAATTTTTTTTCTCGTCGGCTATCGATAAGAGCACTGTGAACTCTGCGGTTTCTTTTACAGATAAAGGTGGTGCTGCTGTTACGTATACAGTTTCGTATGAGAACAACGACCAGACAGTCGCGTTGCGGCCATCGGGCAACTTAAAATATCTCGCTGGTTACACCGTTTCTGTTGGCACATCATTGCAATCAACAAGTGGTGGCCATTTGATCGGTAACCCAAGTGTAAATTTTGCTACTACGATTGATTCGTCAAGGAAATTCCCGGTTATAACGGATGATGCATTGCTGACACTTGTCGAGCAGCAAACCTTCAAATACTTCTGGGATTTTGGTCATCCTGTAAGCGGCATGGCGAGGGAGAGAAATACTTCGGGCGAAACGGTTACAACAGGAGGAACCGGTTTTGCTATCATGACTATTCCTGTTGCGATCACGAGGAATTTTATTACACGCGCTGACGGTCTTGCAAGAGTACAAAAGATCGCGAGTTTTTTGAAAAACAATGCTCAACATTTCCACGGCGCCTTTTCCCACTGGATGGATGGATCGACAGGAGCCGTGATTCCTTTTGCAGCCGATGATGATGGAGCTGACATTGTTGAAACCTCTTACCTGGTCATGGGTTTATTAACCGCCCGGCAATATTTCAATGCAGCCGACGCATCGGAGACAAACTTGCGTAATGACATAAATAATATATGGAACCAGGTGGAATGGGACTGGTTCCGCCAAAATGGACAAAATGTTTTGTACTGGAACTGGAGCCCGACTGCGGGTTGGGCGGTTAATGTTCCAATACAGGGATGGAATGAATCACTGATCACTTATGTGCTGGCGGCGTCTTCCAATACTCACGCAATTCCAAAAATAGTTTATGACAATGGCTTCGCTCGCAGTGGTGCGATGCAAAACAACAATACATACTATGGCTACACCCTGCCACTTGGCGAACCATATGGAGGCCCGTTGTTTTTCGAACACTATTCATTTTTGGGAATCGATCCGGTTGGTTTGAGCGATGCATATGCAAACTATCAAACACAAACATTGAATCACACGAGAATTAATTATGAGTATTGCAAGGCAAACCCGGAGCAGTACTTTGGTTACAGTGATTCTTGTTGGGGTTTAACAGCCAGCGATATTCAGAATGGGTACACGGCAAGTTCTCCAACAAATGATGTGAGTGTGATCGCGCCCACAGCAGCTATTTCCTCCATTCCTTACACGCCGGCCGAATCAATGAAGGCGCTGAAATTTTTCTATTATGTACTCGGCGATAAGTTATGGGGAGAATATGGATTCAAAGATGCATTTAGCGTGCAAAATCTTTGGTTTGCTGACTCATATTTAGCCATTGATCAGGGTCCGATGATCGTAATGATAGAAAATTACAGAACAGGTTTGCTTTGGAATTTATTTACGAGTTGCCCCGAAATAAAATCAGGTATGACAGCGCTTGGTTTCAGCGCACCTTATTTATAGAACTATGACAACATTGAAATTCTTTATACCGGCCATTATTTTAACGATCAGCATTGCCTGCATCACAAAAAATGAAAATAAACTTGCCCCCGATAGTACTGGCCGGGATCAAAAGCCTTATTCAGATTCGGCGTCAAATGCCATATCTGATTCCGCCTTACTCGACATTGTGGAAAAACAAACTTTTCAATATTTCTTTAATGGAGCGGAACCGGTTAGTGGAATGGGAAGAGAACGCATTCACGAGGACAATGACTATCCTTTGCATGATCAAATGATCGTGACAAGTGGTGGGAGTGGTTTTGGCGTGATGGCTATTCTGGCTGCTGTACATAGAAATTTTATCAGCAGGGGCCAGGGGAGGGAACAGTTAGAAAAAATTGTACACTTTCTCGAAACAGCCGATCGGTTTCATGGTGCCTGGTCACACTGGATAAATGGTGAAACTGGAAAAGTAAAACCTTTTGGTGAGAAAGATAACGGCGGCGATCTTGTAGAGACATCCTATATGATCCAGGGCCTACTTTGTGCAAGACAATTTTTTAAAGATGGAAATGATAAGGAAAAGCAATTAGCAAAAAGGATAGATAAGCTCTGGAGAGAGGTTGAGTATGATTGGTATCGTAATGGAAAGAATGTTTTGTACTGGCACTGGAGTCCGAATTATGACTGGCAAATGAATTTCCCCGTTCATGGGTACAATGAATGTCTTATTCTGTATGTCCTTGGAGCATCGTCACCGACACATGGAGTGCCGGCTGACGTGTATCATGAAGGTTGGGCGGAAAATGGACAGATAAAAGGCACTGAATCGTATGGCGGATATACACTGCGTCTCCGTCACCAGGGAAATCCGCCGCATGGAGGACCTTTATTCTGGGCACAATATTCTTATCTCGGCCTTGATCCGAGAGGACTGAAAGACCAGTATGCAGATTATTGGGAAGAAAACAAAAATCAAACATTGATCAATCATGAATGGTGTGTTGATAATCCAAAGAAATTTAAGGGATATGGAAATGATAGCTGGGGACTTACAGCAAGCTATTCAGTAAAAGGATATGCTGCTCACGCTCCGGATGAAAGAAATGACCTTGGAGTGATTTCCCCGACGGCGGCGCTGTCATCATTACCCTATACGCCTGAATATTCTTTGCGGGCTATGCGGCACTGGTACAATGATATGAAGGATAAGACCTGGGGTAGCTATGGGTTTTATGATGCTTTTAGTGAGACCGCTAATTGGTATCCCAAAAGATACCTCGCAATTGACCAGGGTCCGATTGTAGTGATGATGGAAAACTACAGGAGTGGTTTATTGTGGAATTTATTTATGAGCTGTCCTGAAGTACAAATCGGATTAAAAAGGTTAGGTTTTAAAAGTCCATGGTTGAAATAAATGAATACGAGTGCTATTGAGATCGGTTGCAAATATTTGCCTATTCATCTTTATCATTGTTTCACCAACTCTTGTCATTGGACAGGGATTGGGCCGAGCCATTATTAATGTGACATTCGGGGAAGGTAGAACAAATCCGGGCCCTCCACTACCTGCTACTAATACAGGAATGTCATACTCAGAAGATTCATGTGCATCTCCGGCGGCCTCGTATACCATTACAAACAATCTTTACAGGTGCCCTGCGACAAGGATGGGCCGATCCCAGGACAACACATACGATGATTATGGATACATGATGCTGGTAAATGATATTTCCAGTTCGGATAATAAAATAGTGTTTATTGATACATTAAAAGAAGTGCTCTGCCCTGGTACTTCGTACCGGTTTTCCGTTTATTACCTTAATACCATGATACCCGGTACTTGCAATTCCTTTGTCCATTTACCGAGGCTTATGTTGAGTATTGAAACTGCTTCAGGTCAAGCGATACAGTCAGCCAATACGGGGCCGATGCGTTATGATTATGACTTGATATACGTTCCAAAATTTCACCAATTCCTTATTGATTTTGTTCCTCCTCCCGGAATCGATGTTTTTGTGTTGAAAATATTAGATGATCCTTCCCAGTTCAGTCGTTGCGGTTATTCATTTGCTTTGGATGATATCCAGTTTGCCGCATTAGGGCCCGAAGCACAGATAACATTTAATGATGCCATTGGAACTGTCCTGGTAAAAAGTGTCTGCTACCAGGATAGCTCAATCATTTCAATGAACGGGGAGGTTGCAGATTTTTATCCAAACACGAGACTGCAATGGCAGGAGAGCGCAGACTCGGGAACTACATGGACAGATATACCGGGAGCGACTTCTGGCCAATATTCAAAGTTTTGCTCGGCGCCAGGTACTTTCCTTGTAAGGATGTCTGCAGGGGATGCATCAAATATGTCAAACCCCAACTGCAGGGTGGTGTCCAATGTGTTAAAGATCCAGGTAGAAGGTCCACCAGCTGGTTACACTGTAACCAGCAACTCACCTGTGTGTGCAGGAAGCGAATTGAAGTTTAATGCCACCGGCGGAGCCTCCTATGAATGGAGAGGGCCGAATGGTTTTTATGACAACGTCTACTATGCAGGTATTTTTCAAACGTCCTTAGCGGATAGTGGAACTTATTATGTTGACATTATATCATTGGGTGGTTGTCGCACGACGGATAGCCTCCATGTCACAATATTGGGCACAACTCATGCTGATGCTTTTCCTGACACCTCAGTTTGTATAGGTAAACCAGTACGTCTTGGGGCAAGTCGTGGAGTAGGTTACTCATGGTCACCACCTGAGAGCCTATCCAGTCATACAGTTATTAATCCGGTAGCAAAGCCCAATGTGACCACCGTCTATACTGTGACAGTAACGGATAGTAGCGGTTGCACTGATACGGCCCATGTTCGAGTAAAGATTTTAAACACCGTTGAACTAAAAGCAGGAATTACGGGACCGGAAATTTTTTGTCGCCCTTCTGATTCTGCTTCATTTAAGGATATGAGCAGAGGAATAATAACAAATTGGAGTTGGAATTTTGGAAATGGACAAACGGATACAACAAATGATCCACCGATCCAATACTTTTCAATTCCGGGCAATGAGGATGACTATATTGTAAGGCTCGCAGTAGCCGATACCTCTGGGTGCACTGATACGGCATATCATTTTATTAAGGTGGTCGCTAATTGTTATATCGCGGTGCCAACAGCATTTACTCCCAATGGCGATGGGTTGAACGATTACCTCTACCCGCTAAATGCTTACAAGGCGACAAACCTTGTATTCAGAGTATATAACAGGAGCGGTCAGCTGGTCTTTGAGACAAAAGACTGGTCAAGAAAATGGGACGGAACATTTCACGGCGCTCCGCAGGCCACTGGTGTGTACGTTTGGACGCTGGAATATAATGATGCGGCGAATAAGAAAGTATCATTAAAGGGAACGTCAGCATTGATAAGATAGCATCGCCGACTACAACGGTTTTGTACTCACAGATCACACAGATTTTCAGGGATTTGATTTAACTGATAAGATCTCAAAAGTCTGTGCCTATCTGTGAAATCAGTGAGATAACCCAAAGCTGCGGTTGCTAAAAATCCGAGCATTCGCCATCACAGTTTGCTCAAAAACATTTTCTTATACTTCATCGGATTCATCTGGTAGTGATTTAAGAACTGGCGGTTAAAATTCGAAACATTGTTATATCCGCATTCATAGCATACTTCAGTAATCGTCATATCATTTTCCACCAAAAGTTTAGCTGCCTTTTGCAAACGTAATTCCTGTACAAAACCAGAAAATGTTTTCCGCGTCCGCAAAGAGAAAAAACGTGAGAAAGCATTTTCATTCATTTGGGCAACTTGAGCAGCCTCGGCCAGCTTTATATCTTTTTCAAAATTGCTGGTGATCCAGTCAAACACACTACACAATCGTTTCGATTCCTTTTCATTATAACCGATATGCGTCGACTTGGTAATGGGTGACAATGTTTTTGATTCTGATAATTCAAGTAAGATATCTACCAGGCAAAGCCATCTTTTAAGTCCAGATAATTTCACAATTGCATGTAACTTCTTACTGATGCTCTCGTGTGTATCTCCAAAAATATCCAGCCCATGTAATGATTCTTCAAAAAGTTTGTGCAATGGTTTTGCCTCCGGTAAGTCTAAAAAATCATTGCCCAACGAAGATTCGGTGAAATGAATGACGATCGATTTGGCCCGCAATGAAGACATCTCCCCATAATACTTTTCATCATTTCGATAAGTATGAGGAATATTGGGTCCCAGCAACGCGAGATTACCCGGGTGAAAGTCAGAAATATGATCCCCGATAAAGCGTTTACCGGTACTCTCGGTCACCATTACTATTTCATATTCCGGATGATAGTGCCATGGAGTAGGATAATAGTTATAATCAAAGAATTTCACCACAAAGGAATTGTCTTTCTCTTTTGGCAAATGTTCCAGTGCCGGCTTCATAACTCAATGATTTTATGCGTTCAAATTACTCAATAATCACCCGGGTTTGCTAAAAAAGTATAGGTTTCCTCGGGCAAAATGGTAGTTTACTTTTTCGGCTCCTCTTAGTTTTGGTTTTCCAACATGACTGCATTTACAATGCTATAGACAGGCGTTGATCCATTATTGCTGCAACCAAAATTGTCTAACGAATAAAAACTGCTATATGAAAAAACGATTGTTTGTTTTGAGTGGGGGAGTCGCATGGCTTCTTCTCCTCGGTTTGCAAAGTTTTGCATTCGCCGGTATCAATCCAGTTGATCATTCGCCAACCGGCTTTCATAAACAAGATATTACGGTCAGGGGGGCTGTAAAAGATGAGGCGGGTAGTCCACTTGCAGGAGCCACCATTGCTGAAAAAGGAACCAGTAACAGCGTGATTGCAGGATCACGTGGTGATTTTACCATCACGGCTAAAAGCAATACGTCGGTACTGGTGATCTCTTACATCGGCTTCGAAACCCGCGAGGTAACAATAGGGACAACAAGGGAAGTAGAAATAACGCTGGTTCACCAAGACAAGGTTGGCACTGAAGTAGTGGTCACCGCATTAGGTATCAGGAAGGAAAAACAAAAGGTATCCTACGCTACCCAGGAAGTGAAAGGGACCGCCCTGGAAAAAGCTCCGGAACCAAATGTTGCTGAAAATCTTATTGGAAAGGTGGCTGGACTCAACATACTTGCAAAAACCAACCTATTTGAGAACCCGGAGATACTGCTAAGAGGTAAGGAAACATTGGTAGTGATAGACGGTGTTCCTACGGATAAAGACAATTTTGATTTCTGGAACCTGAACCCAAATGATATTGAGAGTATAAATGTTTTGAAAGGAACCGCCGCGGCTGCGTTGTATGGTGCATTAGGTATCAACGGCGCGATCATGATCACCACAAAGAAGGGGAAAAGTGGCGCCAAGGGTGTGGAAGTAAGTTTTAATTCCACAACGCAGTTCCAAACAGGTT
>DASYSW010000460.1:0-2870 GCA_036002905.1 Chitinophagaceae bacterium | reverse complement strand
TCAGGCTTTCCATGATGCTCTATCGCTTCCTGGACGATTTGCCGACACCAGTCCGCAGACATCGTATTGCTAATCCCCCAGTTCACTACATACCGCGTATGCACGTCGATGATCGCGCATAGGTACATGAAGCCTTTGTTCATGGGAACATAGGTTATGTCGATTTGCCAGACCTGGTTACGTTTCCAGATCCGCATCCCTTTCAGCAGATACGGATAGACTTTATGCTGTTTATCCGGATCACTGGTATTCGGCTCCCGATACAGTGTCTTCCAGCCCATTAATTTCATCAGCCGTCTTACCCGCTTGTGATTGACAGCGTAGTCCATATTCTGTAACCACTCCGTCAGCTTCCTTATTCCGTAGAAAGGCGTCTTATAGTATTGCTCGTCCAGCAATCGCATGATGGCCAGGTTCTGTTCACTTTCAGGAACAGGTTGATAATACAGGCCGCTCCGGTGAAGGTTTAGCAGCTCACATTGTTCCATAATGCTTATTTGTGGATGATTTTGCTCGATCATATTTCTGCGCTCCGCAAGTGGCTTTACATCAATTTTTTTTTAAGGAACTCGTTTTGCACCTGTAAGTGCCCTATCTGCGCGTATAGCTTCTCCACATCGATCTCCGGCTTCTCGCCCTCGCCTTCCTTCTTTCCGAACACCTCCGACGCTTTGCTTAGAAACTCCCGCTTCCAGGTATTAATTTGCGTCGGATGCACTTCATGCTTACGCGCCAACTCCTCAATGCTGCTGCGCTCTTTCAATGATTCAAGTACTACTTTTGTTTTAAACTCCGCTGTAAATTTACGTCTGCTCTGCTTACTCATGGTGGTAATTTAAGATTTTATTTTTTTATCTTAACTACCTGTCCTTTTTTCAGGGAACACCGTACTACTCCATTAAAACCTACAGTATGGCACATTCGAGAAATGCGCTTTCCCGTTCGCTCAACATACTCAAGAAGTTGCAAAAGACCAGAGTAATGATCCTCATGCGGATGCGAAAGTATTATAAACTCAATCTGTTCATATTTATTTTGATCAATATGCCTTATTACCGGATTGGCTTTACCCTTAAGTTTACAATCAATAATTCCTACTTTACGAACCCCAGCTACATCAACCCACTCCAGCAAAATTGAATCCCCCTGGCCTACATCTTTAAAAGTTATTTTCATTCTTCAGGCGTGTTTAACCATGCAATATCTCCGAAATCTTGCGGATCCGGCTTTATAAACAAATTTGACAGATCTGCACTTTCAGGTGTAAATTCTATATTTGTAGACCCAGGCTTAGTTGTTATATCAATACGTAAGAATACCCCAGGGTTCAGAGGAATAATATGCCTCAATGGTAATAATGCAAATCTTCGAACCTCAAAAATTCTCTTTGGCTGCTCCTGCATAAGACAATTAATTAGCAGAGAATCATCTTCTTGATCAATTTCCAAAATCCTTCCATAAAATTGGAGCTTTTCAACTTGCACATTTTGTTCTAACCCCCTTTCAAGATCCTTAAGTAAGCGTTCCGCATCATATTTGTTGCCAATCATACGGTAATTACTTTTGGTTCTTCTTTCAAAATAGTAAGGCATTGGAATGCCAGAGCCTTTCATGGCGTCCAACAATTCTGCTCCTACGTAAGCATCTCTGGACCAGACAACAAGCACATATTTCTGGCCTGGCGGCAATATTTTTTCTAGCCATTGAATACACAAATCTGGGTCGAAGGGAGCACCAAAACCTTCATTAAAATAAAGATCCATAAAAATCAACCTGACGTCCATTAAAGGTTCTGCGGGAAAATCCGGGTTAGAAAAGTCAACTTGAAAAAATTGATTACGAACATTAAGATTATTAAAAGCTTCCTTTAATGGGACCCCGTCTTCACTTGAATCATCCACGATCACAACTTTTGGACCCAAATCTTCAAGATCCAGCAAGGACTTCAACTGTAGTTCTAACATACTTTATTGATTTTTGTTAAAGACAAGCTCGACAGCGGCGCCAGAATAAGCGTCGGGAACACCTAGCTCCGCCAAGCGATCACGGTCAAAAACGACATTAAGTCTTCCATAATTAATCATAATTGTATCAACCAAATACATTCCTATGCCAATGCCATTTCTTTTTCTGGAATAGTAAGGCATAACTATCTCGGTTATCCCTTCTTTAAACCCCGGCCCGTTGTCGACAATAACAACAGAAACACCATTCTCAATTCCATTTAATCCGATATAAATGCCTTTAAAATCGCTATAAATCGTATCCAACCAGTATATACTGTTATCGATTATATTCATGACAACAGTAGTCAGCAACCTCCTATCGCATTTCACAGTCAACGAAGTAGCCCCTGAATTTATTAGAAGATGAATGTGCCGAGCCCGCATCTTTGATTCATAATTGCTCGCAGCTACCTTTATTGCGTCATAAACTGGCACATGTACGTTGGAAGCTTTTCTCAAAACAGACAATAGACCCTCGGAATAGTCTTTCAGCTCTTCTACCTGACGCTGAATTTTGACGTCGTTTACGGGTTTTTCCTTTACCGTCTCCTGCATTCTCGGAATAAGCTTTTCAATTTCATGCATGGCAAAAGAGGCAGTCATGCCAATCCCCGCCGGAAGCAGCAACGCATCGCGTTCCTCCTTATATTTCTCCTCCACCCGATCAGCCTCATCTAATAGCAACTTTTGATTGACTTCGTCCAACGGCGAATCAGTGATTATTTGCCTGAATTCAGTATGGTGATCCCCGAAAAAAGGACAGGTAGTTAAGATAAAAAAATAAAATCTTAAATTACCACCATGACTAAGCAGAGCAGACGTAAATTTACCGCGGAATTTAAAACGAAAGTAGTCCTTGAATCA
>DASYSW010000459.1:0-2010 GCA_036002905.1 Chitinophagaceae bacterium | reverse complement strand
TTGTGGCCATGCTTGATGAGTTGACTGATATGACTGTTCTTGCAGACACTTCTTTTATAAAAAATGGAAAACTGATGAATAAGCCATTTCCCCAGTTGCGGATAGAGAATGGCAAATTGACAACATTTTTCAATAAAATATTAATCTTTAGATTAATTACAAGTTCTTATATCGGTAATAATTTGGTGCCACAGTTAGAAAATTCAAAACGCTTAATTGAGTTTTTAAAAAATAAGTATAACATTCAAAACTAGACAGTTTAAGTTTAAACATACATCATGTTTAAATCAACTTTATTATATTTTCTTATATCCTGCTTAGTCATTAATTCGGGTCAGGCTCAAACCGGGTTGGTTAATATTGACACTTTGCTGGTTGGTACCTGGAAAGGAAATTCTATATGCCAGATAAAAAATTCGCCATGCCATGATGAGACTGTTGTATATCGCATTTCAAAAAACAAGGGTGTTGACACCTTTTATATTGATGCAAGCAGAATGGCTAATGGTGTGGAAGTAGATATGGGCATCATACCCTTCATCTATAATAAAAAAACAAATCAACTCAGTTCAACTACGTATAATGGTATTTGGACCTTTAATATTGTGACAGCCAAACTTGATGGAACGCTGATGGTCCGTGGCGATTTGTTCAGGAAAATCAATCTTTATAAGCAATACTAGTTTCTTTTTGTTCGCTATCTTAAGCGAATTCGGCAGACTCAATTCTATTCGACTTAAGTTCTTATCTTCAGTACCCAGCACACCTGCGGCTCCTAACATTGGCAGCAACCCTAAGATTTTCTCCGGTAAACTAATAAAGAATCAGGATTATGATAAAACAAGGCGATAAAATTGTAAATCCCAGGACAGGGCAAATTATGATTTTTAAAACGACCGGGAAAGAATCAAATGGAGTGTTGTTGGAGATTGAAAGTTTTAATCCGGTGTCAAATGAACGAGAACCTATACATATACATCCCAAACAGGAAAGCTCAATTGAAGTCTTATCAGGCATTCTACATGTGTTGGTAGACGGTAAGGAGCACATATTAAAATCAAACCAAAAGATTGTGGTATCAGCAGGAATACCTCATTGCTTTTGGAATGAAGGTCTGGAAGAAGCTCATCATCTTGGCACATTTTCTCCGGCATTAAATATTGCGGAGTTCTTTGATAGTTTTTTTGCCCTGGCAAGAGACGGAAAACTCAGCAAAAAGGGTATTCCAAACATGTTTCAAACTTCTGTTATGGGTCTGGCTTACAAAGATGCTATTCGCCTGACTAATCCGCCCTGGTTTTTACAAGTTTTGTTGTATCGGATGTTGGCACCGATAGGGAAACTATTCGGTTATAGTGATCATTACGAATCAAAAAAATCGAATTCCTGATCTGACAAGGCAAATTTTGTGCATGGTCTTTGTTAGAGATATTTGCATGGTGGCAAAAAGTCATTTCGAAGAATCTTCGAAAGAATCATTATAAAAGGCTGAAATAATATGAGAAAAATAATTGTATTATCAATGATCTCGTTGGACGGAGTGATGCAGGCACCCGGTGGCCCTAAGGAAGACAGATCAGGTGGTTTTAAATATGGCGGTTGGACGGAACCGTATGGTGACGAAGTGTATGGTAAAGTGGTGCGGGAAGAGCTGAAGCCTGCAGATTATCTTTTGGGCCGAAAAACATTTGAGATCTGGGCTGGCTACTGGCCTGAACATGGGGACTTTTGGCCTGCTATCAATGAGGGCACAAAATATGTGTTTTCCAAGAGGTTGAAAAAGTCGGACCCGATGGTTACCGGTTGGAAAAACTCAGTACTCGTTAAAAATCTGGCAGATATTAAGAAAGTAAAAAATTCAAAGGGATCTGACATCCAGATTTGGGGTAGCAGCGAGCTCATTCAGCTGCTATTGAAGAACGACCTTGTTGACGAACTCAGACTCAAATTCCACCCCCTGACTTTAGGCAAGGGAAAAAAGCTTTTTGGCAAAGGGACGATTCCGGCGGC
>DASYSW010000458.1:0-2454 GCA_036002905.1 Chitinophagaceae bacterium | reverse complement strand
GCCGATCGTGGTCTTAAAGGGAAAATACACGAGATCACACAGGGGAGTGCTATTGCGTAAACTCCTTGTCGTGGGGCAATTTGCAGTTACTATTGCGCTGATCATTGCTTCGTTTGTTGTAGACAGGCAAATAAAATTTGTAAATGAGCAAGACCTGGGAATGAACATTTCTCAAATGCTTATTGTGAGAGGCCCCGAACTCACACCGTGGGACACCACATTTATGCCAAAAGAAAATAGCTTAATCAATGAGATAAGGGAAGTGCCAGGAGTTCTGGGCGCAGCACATTTTCAGACGTTGCCCGGAGAGGAACTATGGGCAGATAATGATGTGAAAAGAACAGACGCACCTGGTGAAACGCATTTTACCATTCAACATAATGGTGTTGGTCCCGGGTTCGTCGATCTCTACAAAATCAAACTGATCGCCGGACGAGAATTTACAGCCACAGATTACAGCGACGATTGGCAAAAGATACATACCACTATTCTCAACGATGCGTGTGTAAAATTGCTTGATTTTAAATCGGCAAGCGACGCAGTAGGAAAACAAATTAATTCTGGTGGGAAAAACTATGATATTATTGGCGTAGTGGCAGACTTTCATCAGCGATCCCTGCGCTATCCAATTGACCCAACAATGTTGTTTCCTAATTACAGTATGTTCGACCATTTTTCTGTGAAGGTTGATCCACATAATCTTTCATCAAAGATTGCAGCAATTAAGAAAAGGTATGACTCATTCTTCCCTGGCAATTTATTCGACTATTATTTCCTGGATGAAAAATTTAACGAGCAATATGGCAACGATCAACTCCTCGGGAAAGTGTTTGCAATATTTTCCTGTTTTGCTATTTTCATTGCGTGTCTTGGCCTCCTTGGTCTATCATTGTTTACAACAACACAACGGATAAAGGAAATCGGGATAAGAAAAGTATTGGGAGCGTCTGTTTCAAATATTCTATTGCTTCTGTCGAAGGATTTTATAAGGCTCATTATTGTAGCGTTTGTCATTGCTTCACCGGTTGCATGGTATATGATGCACCATTGGCTGCAGGATTTTGCTTATCGCATAAATATAAGTTGGTGGCTAATATTAGTAGCAGGTTTGCTGGCTGGTTGCATTGCATTGGCAACAATCAGTTTTCAGACGATAAAAGCAGCAATCGCAAATCCTGTGAAATCATTACGAACAGAATAATTAGGAAAGCCGCCATTAGAGGCGGCCTTCTTGAGTTTAACCAGGGATCCGGGCAGGATTCAACAATAGCTTTTTTACAATACTTCGATCAAGCACCCTATTGGCCGCTTTTTGCTGTGTTAGTTTATTACAGTACGTTTGATATAGAATGATAAATGATTTACCAATAAACTTATATTGATATGAAATCAGCAGCTCTACTATCGTTTGCATTACTGGTTATTGCCCACAATATTTTCGCCCAAACCCTGCCAAAAAAGCCAACACGAAATGAGATTGGATCTTACAACCAGGCTAATTTATTAAAAGTAGACCTTGGGGTTAGTAAAAATAAAGTGCTGGAAGTAATGGGTGGAGTTCAAAAAATACAAACATATATCGCCACCAGTTTTATGACAAAGAAAGAAAGCATCATTATAAACAATCCTTTTAACAGGGAATTTAAAACTGATTCGGCTGGTAATACAATTGAAATTGTATGGTATTATACCAATATCAACAAGGCAGAGGGCGACATTACTAAGGAACAACAAACTCCCATCATTCTTGAAAAAAATGCTGTTGTTGGCATGGGGTGGGATTTTTATGAGGGCTATGCCAGACGCAAAGGGATCGCCATTGAGGAAAGGTAAATATCAAGATATCTGGCTGGCTGTTTAATTGACTATAGGTGACCCAAATCGCTGAAACCATTGCCAGTAAAGGAAAAGCCGCATCAAAGCGGCTTTCGTTGTGTCCTTATTAGTGATCCGGACAGGATTCAAACCTGTGACCCACAGCTTAGAAGGCTGTTGCTCTATTCAGCTGAGCTACCGGACCGATCTTCCCTTATTCCCTGAACTGTCGCACCATTTTGATTAAGAGGCGGCAAAGATAAATTTTTTTAGCTTGCACCCAAACCAGGATAGCGCTTTATGGATGTAAAAATCGATGAGACATGGAAAAAAAAATTAAAAGAAGAATTCGATAAACCCTATTTTGAAAACATTGTCCTTCACTTAAAAACAGAAAGATCGCAGGGAAAAGTAATTTACCCGCCGGGCTCACTCATCTTCAATGCCTTCAATACAACTCCTTTTGATAAAGTGAAAGTGGTGATACTCGGGCAGGATCCATATCATGGTCCTCACCAGGCCCATGGTCTTTGCTTTTCGGTACAAAACGGAGTTCCGCCTCCGCCATCACTCGTCAATATTTTCAAAGAATTGAATGATGACATTGGAGTAAAGATCCCCGCAAATGGTAACCTTACC
>DASYSW010000457.1:0-9139 GCA_036002905.1 Chitinophagaceae bacterium | reverse complement strand
TGAATGATTAATTGGTGAGGGTTTCATTGTGTTTTTTTTTGAAGAACGAACCGATGATAAACGAGTTCACCTGTTGAGAGAGATGTATGGATCTGTGAACCTTTAACGCCTGCAAACTCTTTGAACAGTTTTTGAAATCTTTCGGGTATGAAGTTTTTTATTCGTTGCAGCTTTATCGCTTCCTCTTCGCTGATGGCCTTCACAACATTTTCTGTTATCACCTCTTCCTCTATTAACCAAAGACCAGAGTTTAGCAAGTTTCGCCGCAAGGTGGTCATACCATCAGGACTGCGCAGATCAGTACATAAAAAATAACCACCCTCACAAAGAACTCTTTTCACTTCTGAAAGAAATTTCGGAACTGAACCATATGCGTGGGAAGATTCAACGTTGATGACTACATCGAAATATCCCTCTTCAAACGGCAATGCCTCTGCATTTCCCTGTTTATAATAGAGACCCTTTTGCTGATAATTCTGTTTTGAAAAACTCACTGCATTCCGGGCGATGTCAAGCCCGGTAATTTTCCTGGGGTTGAAATATCTTTTGATGTAGTTAGAGCCGCCACCGCGACCACTGCCGATCTCAAGTACATCCATTCCTTCTATCGGTACCTTGCTGGCCAGGTAATGGTATAATTGTATTGCATGGCGATGTACTTCGTCTTCGGGATTCAGTTTTAATTTTTTTTCGTATTCAAAAGGCGAATACCCGTAATTCATAAAATGCCACTCATTAAAATCAAACTTTTTGGCGAGCCATTCGTAGATGGGTTTCCACATTATTCTGCGGAACATGGGGTAATCAGTCAGGCTTAAAAATATTCTGGCGAGCATAGTTTTTATTTTTTATGATTTAAAACTCCAGTTGATAAAAGGCAATTTTCTTTTACTGTTTACATTCCATAAACCAATTTGAATCCCCTTCATATGCTTGCATACATTGAGCAATCCCAACTGGAGACCTTTCCCCTCAATTGATTTATTACGGAGCAGGCTAAATACGGCACCTTTGAAATTGTCTATAATATTTTGTGATCCGGTTAGAACAACTCCTTTTGACTCGACCGCCATGAATATTCCTCCATTGATGCTGACACCATTTGTTTCATTGCCTCCTGCTAGTCCCCCTACACTCACACTCACTCCTTTGATTTTGCTGGCAACGGAAGATGTATCGGCGGAATCGGGCATGTTCACCAAAGAATTGTTGAAGGGTACCTGGGGCAAAGCCATTATCCCAAGAAAAAAGGAAAGTATATCAGCGTTGAGATTTAATCCATCGATGCTCAATGGACCTCCCCGGGCATTCATCGTTTGTATTCCAATATTTACTCCTCTCACCTCATTGGCATTTGTGGGCGAAAACCAAACTCCTTTCTTGCGGATAAATTTCTCGGGAACGATGTCCGGGCAATCTTCCTGGATATTTCCGTGGTAGTAATAAGTAACACCACATTGTTGGTACAGTAAATCCAATCCCTGCGCCGTTAAATACGGAACCACTTCGTAAGTAGTGGAATTAGTGCTGTCAGCAGAGTAAACTGTTTCAAAACCGGTATTCATTTTTTTCGGTTCCAAACTTTGTACGAAGGAGTACTTGTAGTGGTTAACATAGCAACTGGAATAAATTCCCATCAGCCTGTCACCGATCATTTTTATTCTTCGTATTTGCGATGGATGCAGATGAAAAGTATCCTGATGATCCCTTTTATGCTCCAGGTTATTTTCCTGCACATATAAAGTATAATAGACCGAGTCATTTTTTACATCGATGATTTTTGCGGATACCTGGAGTTTATTTTTCAATACGAGATCATAGATGCAATTGCGATATATAAAAAAGCCTTCTTTACGGGGTTTGTAATCTTTGTCAGACACGACGGGGTATTGGCCAGTCTTTGTGAAATAAAGATTTTGAACGGTCGTGTCCTGTGAACGCACTTTTTCGAAAAGGAGTGCTCCGATAATCAGACTCAAGAATATTTTTTTAATCATAACAATGTTTTAGGTTGAAGATCAATCGGTGATTTTTTGATTGTCATATTGACGACCATGCTAACTGGCTTGTCCATTGCTACGTGATATTTCGCCAAAGACGCGAGCAGCATTACGAGATTTATGTAAACCATCTGTTTCATAACTTATTTTTAATGGTGGTAAGTTTTATGGACATTAGCTCTTCAAGAGACCTGGTCTTAGTTTGGCCAGGTTCTTTTCAAGACGTTGCTTGCTTTTTTCTCTATCGAGGTAAGTGACTTCCTTTACATGAATGCTGCCCATACGTGTTAATGACAAAGTATTGATCACTTCAAATCTCTTAGTGGTCGTAGAGTAGGAGTGCCATATTCCCAGATGTTCCCAGACCGGTTTGTATACTTCGTCTTTGAACCTTTTTTGTAACGGGTAACCTGCCAGGGCATAACTGTGTTGGCGAAAGATCCCCGGTTTGGTCATTACCCACCCTTCGGTGCCGTAAATCGTCGCAGTGGGTAATAGATTAGCCAGCCCGATCATCAATGAATCGCCATTCATCCTTGTTGCTGGTTTTCCGTTGTGTGCTGGTTTTTCGTAGGTGGCCCCGCCATAACATGAACCAATTGCTACCCTGGTCCATTCATCACAATACGATGCAAGTGCGCGGAAGTCTTTCATTTTGGCTGTATCGTTAATGGTTTTGTAGCTAAACTCATCCTTCCCTAAAATGAATGAGGAATACCCGTTTGCATAGCGACCATGTGTGTCGAACCAAAGGCTGCCGATCATTGCATTTTTTTTCTGCAGGTGATCTTCCATTTTATCTCTTGCCTCTTTTGCAGATGTCGCGACGATCACGACAAACTTATCCCTGCGTGTCATTCCTTTTTTCCGTGCTCTTAAAACGACCATGCGACTGAAAAAGTCCAGCGTTTTTGGTTTGTTGACGACATAGAAATTGACGCGACGTTGAGATATTTTTTCCGAGCAACTATCCGCGTTAATTGACGGGACAGATGCTGTACCTGGAAAATGAATGCTACGCTGAGCGCTTATTGTTATGCTGATGAGGAAGGCGGTAGCAAAAACAGTTGATTTGATCGCTTTCATGATTGTGGTTTTGTTTCATCACAAACCTATCAACCCGTTGAAACGATTCATAACGACAATTAACTACAACATACCACGAAGTGGTAATTTTTCTGAAAGCTGAAATTTCTTATGGCTCAACAAATGAATTCCTCATACACGTCACGACGATTTTGATAGGCAGGTCTCAAAATCCAATAAACAAAAGCGAGGTGGTTACGGATTTTCCATAAACCATTTTACATTCTGTGATATGTTGTAGACGACAAAGTGTCCTATGCTGAATAAAAAAAATGATCCACTCAGTTGTGAATCATTTTCATTGACAATAAAAGCAGGGTTGTTTGTCATTTGCTCTTTGCACTGATCAGCAAGGAAAAAACAGCGGCGATGGCGTGCTGTTGTGGCGGGGAAACGTCATTTCGAATCCAGACGTAAAAAGGGTTAGAAAGATCACCCGGTGTTCCGAATTTCAGGGCTGCAATGTGGTTGGCCTTCGAACTGTTGATGAATACGCCTGTTTGCCATTCGAGGAAGAAATTACCGTCACGTGAACCAACGTGATTTACTATAGGTTCGGTAAAAAGTGAATCGCCCGGAGTGATTATGTACCCACTGGTGGATCTTGTTGTTTCAGAGGGAATAGCTTCTCCTTTTCTGCCAAATGAATCTTCCAGGAAAAAGCGCCACGGCACGCTGTCATAACTGGTCGCCCCGAAACCCGAAACATTTGCTTTATAGGCAAGCGTCAGGTTTTTGCCTTCATCATTTTTGCTCATAAGGTCTCCAAAAAAAGTGAGGTTTTTTTCATTTGAAATCCGGTAAATAGAAAATAATAATTCAGCAGTATCCGATGCGCCGGCAAGAAGCATTCTATAAGCTTTTCTTTTTTCGACGGTTTCATATTTGCTAAAATCCCAATCCCAGCCTTCGCTTGAAAAATAACTTGCAGCAGTGTAGGAGCCTTCCTTTGTTCTCTTGCGCAAAACAGGGGAGTCAACTTTATCGGGATCGATCGTCGTAAATGGCCCAAACTCCGGTTTGGCCATTCCAAACATTCCGCGGTGTAGTCTCACTTTCCATTTTTCGCTGTTAGCCTCAAGCACGGAATCCACCCGTTTTTGTTTGTTCTTCTGGCAGAATCCGGTTTTGTGGCAAAAGAATAATGCGGTAGAAAATAAAATGCCCGTGTAAAGAATCATTTTCATAATTCTAATTTTAGTTCAACAGAAATGGTGATGAATCTTCTTAAGTTAAAAGAGTATTGGTACCAACTTACCAATACTCTTTGGTAGTTCTATGAAAATAGGGCTGTCGCTTGCTAAGAATAATGTTCTAAGATTTTTTTCCTCTCAAAACATATCCTAACCTGATGCCGAAATAATGACTCTTAATCGAACTGTTGCCGGCATCGCCAGGGATAAGATTACTAAAGCCCTGGTTGAAATTGGCAGCGATAAGAAAACCTTTCGGTGATTGATAACCGGTGACAACATTTGCGCCGAATTCAAAGCCTTTCAGATCATCGTCATCGCTGTTTCCAAAATGCAGGTCAGCTGACACGTCATCCAGCTTTGCTTTTCCGGAAACGGCAAAAGATGCGGAAGGGCCGGCCCCAATGAAAAAGCCGCCATTGCTGGTGTACAGGAAGTTTACGGGGATCTCTATGCTGTTAGCTGTAAGAGAAGCCGTGTGACCATCTTCTTCGTCCTTTGTGCCTTTCCCCACCCAGTGAATGCCTGGTTGGATCATGAAATTTTTTCCGGCAGGAAGATTAACGATGACGCCTGCGGTAAATCCTGCTTTCGAATTACCGGATTGATCTTCACCGTCGGCTTTGATCTTGTAATTTGCGAGAGTGCTGCCGGCGGTAATACCGATTCGTGCCTTCTGCGCATTGGCAGCATACATAAGCAAGATGAATGCTGACAAAGTAATAATTGTTTTTTTCATAACAATTTTTTTATTGGTTCTGTACCTACTCGTATCGCTTTTCGGTATGGGCGCCGTACTCTGTTAAGGATTTTCCGGTCACTCCTTTAACTTCAATCGTTTATTTGTACTGATGCTGTATCGAGCGGTGGATAGAGTAATAGGGTAACGATCCGCATTTTGTGAATTGTATCCGCTGTGTCTGCATCAATAAAGTACCACATGAGGCGAGGGTTGCTATCGCCATGATCACCGTTCTATCGAGGGCAGATTGTATAGAACTGTAATTGCGGTTTCACTGCCCAAGGGTTTGTCTCGATGCTAAAACTAAAATGCTCGTCAACCGTTTGGAAACTGAAATTTGCGTTCATACTTTTCGGTTTGGTAATTATTACTAAATCCGGCAGCGAAGTCGAACGTGTTTGCAAAAAACCGTAGTCCAGATTTTTATAGAGAAATACAGAAGCAGATTGTGCAAAAGGACAACGGAACAAAAATGGCAATTCCTGAAACTTATCCAGTCAAATGTGTCGTGGCCAGTGAAGGCAAGTTGAGAAAGCGTAAATGATTTCAATTTTTCCACATTAGGTGGTGAAACTTTAATTTTTAATAGTTTTTTGTAATTTTCAATTCATGAACGCCACCACCGACCTGCAACAGCAGCTTTTTAATTTTATAAAGAGTTCCCAGCCACATATATCGCTGGCTGATGAGCTTTGCGATCTGCTTGACATTAGTCCCGACAGTGCTTACCGGCGTATCAGGGGCGAAAAGCCTTTGACTTTAAATGAACTGAAGACTATCTGTGAACGTTATCACATCTCGCTTGACCAGGTATTGCAACTGCAAAATGATGCCGTGGTATTTCGCACTTCCCCCGTCCTTACATTCCTTGATCATTTGAAGGGAATGTTACACCAGCTCAAATACGTGAATTCTTTTAAAGAAAGGCAAATGCTTTATCTCTGCAAGGACTTACCCATCTGGCAATTTTATTTATTTCCTGAAGTGGCAATTTTTAAAACTTTTTTTTGGATAAAGACACTTTTAAATCAGCCTGAGTACAGTCATCAACTGTTCTCCCTGTCAGAGAATTCTTTTGAAGAACACCTTGAGATCGGTCGGCAGATCAACGGGCAATACAATGAATTGCCCAGTATTGAGCTTTGGAATAAGGAAAGCATCAATAGTACACTGAGCCAGATTCAATATTACAAGGATGCGGATATATTTAAGACAAAGAGTGACCTTGAAGCGGTTGCGGACTCCTTTGAACAAACGGTGGATCATTTGGAGCAACAGGCAGAAAAGGGATTAAAATTTATGCCCGGAGGCTCAGATGTTACGTGGCGGGCTCCCTTGCAACTGTACATTAACGAAGTTGTCATTGGTAGTAACACAATCCTTGCAGAAGGGGATCAAATCAAAATAGCCTTTATCCCTTACAATGTCTTTAGCTACATGGTGACCAAGGATGTTGGTTTTACTGAAAGCAATTTTCATTTGTTCAGAAACCTCGTAAGCCGCTCAACATTGATCAGTGGAACAGGCGAGAAGGAGAGGAACAAATTCTTTCGTTTGTTGAAGGAAAAAATCAGGGATCTGAAAAAATAATGTGCACGTGATTTTCAGGGCAAAAGTGCATATTCATTGTCAGCATATTTTTTAGTAATTTTCAATTAATGAACGGCGCCACCGATCTTCAGCAGCAGCTTTTTAATTATATCAAAAACTCGCAGCCTCATATTTCATTGGCTGACGAGCTTTGTGACTTGCTTGACATTAGTCACGATAGCGCCTATCGCCGCATCAGGGGAGAAAAACCCCTTTCCCTTTCGGAATTAAAGGTCGTTTGTGAAAACTATAATATTGCGCTGGACCAGGTACTTCAGTTAAACAGTGGGACAGTCGTCTTCAAAACCAGTGACGGCAGTAGTGATATCAGAGATCTGAAAACCTACCTCGAAGGATTATTGAAAGAGACCAAATTTTTCAATGCCTTTAAACAAAAAGAAATGCTGGTACTGGCAAAAGACTTTGCGGTCTTCCAATTTTTTCTTGTTCCCGAAATCGCGGCGTTCAAATGTTTTTTCTGGATGCGTCATATATTACTTGATGAAAGATTGAATAGAGCAAAATTTTCCGTAAAGTCATTTCCTTTTCCCGAGATCCTTGAACTGGCAAAGCAACTGACGAAAGAGTATGCGCAACTGGACTCGGTAGAATTATGGAATGAAGAAACTGTACGAAGTACGTTAAGACAAATACGGTATTATAAAGAGTCAGGTTTGTTTGAGACAGAGGAAGACGCGGAAATAATTTACCGGGCCTTTGATGAGTTGCTTGATCACTTGCAACACATGGCACAGTTGGGCGTTAAGTCCATGAAAGGGGAGAGCGATCTTGTAAAAAGGGGTTCGTTCCAACTTTATGTCAACGAGATCATTTTGGGAAATAACACATACATTTTAAGACTGGACGGTAAGACGTATTCCTATATTAATTATGCTGTGTTGAAATATCTCTCGACACAAGATCCAAAGTTCTGCGGCAATCTTTACAATTCCTTTCAAAACCTCGTTAGTCGATCTACATTAATAAGTAAGGTTGGAGAAAAAGACCGGAATCATTTCTTCAATGTTTTACGTGAAGAAGCGGTTAAGCTCCTACACCACTGAGACGAATAAATGTTCCGGCATACAACAGGCAAACCAAACTTAGATTTGGGAAAAGCGGATTTCTAATTGATTTTTGCGGATGGTTTCTCAAATGAGTACCCAACGTATTAAAATTGTAGAGTGTCCCCGCGATGCCATGCAGGGGTGGAACAACTTTATCCCGACCCCCAGGAAAATTGAATATATCAATTCACTGTTAGCGGTTGGGTTTGATACAATTGATTTTGGCAGCTTTGTTTCCCGAAAAGCAATTCCCCAGATGGCAGATACCAAAGAAGTAATACAAGGGATCAATGTACAGGAGACAGGAACGAAATTGTTAGCAATTGTTGCGAATGCCCGGGGTGCAGAGGAAGCCTCGGCCTATGATCAAATTCACTATCTCGGATTTCCTTTTTCAGTTTCAGAAACATTTCAACAGAGGAATACAAATTCATCGATTACAGAATCGCTTACAAGGGTGCAGGAAATTCAGGCTATTTGCGCAAGGAACAACAAACAATTGGTGATTTATATTTCGATGGGGTTTGGCAATCCTTATGGGGATATTTATTCGGAGGAGATTGTTTTTAACTGGGTGAACAAAATCATTGAATTGGGTATTCAAACGATCTCTCTCGCCGATACCGTGGGGGTCGCAAAACCAGAACAAGTTTATTCGATCAGCAAATATCTTGTCGAACAGTTACCTCAAATTGAGATAGGTGTTCACCTGCATTCAAGGCCGGATAACTGGAAAGAAAAATTAGAGGCAGCCATAAATGCGGGCTGTAAAAGGTTTGACGGTGCCTTAAAAGGTTTTGGAGGTTGCCCTATGGCAAATGATGACCTCGTGGGCAATATGCGGACTGAATGGATGATTGAATATTTTAAAACTAAAGGACTCGTGAGTGATTTAAATAAGGACGTGCTTGCAAAAAGTCTTCAACTTGCTTCTGAAATATTTGTTTGACGCTTCTGTCTTTTTATTTGGGATTTGTCGTTTGTAATTTAAATTTTGCAGAATGGATTTCATGGTAAATATCGACCTTAAAAAACCTCCGAAACAGATCAACTATGAAGATAAGATCTTACTAACCGGTTCATGTTTTACCGAGCATATTGGTAACTCTTTGGAGGAATTGAAATTCTCTGTTCTGCAAAATCCAAACGGGATCCTTTTTGATCCTTTCAGTGTCAGTGAAAGCCTCGTCTCCTATGCTCAAAATAAACAATACAGCGAAAATGATTTTTTTCAACTAAATGAAGTCTGGCATAGTTGGAAACATCACAGCCGTTTTTCGAATACGGATCCAGACGAAGCTGTTAAAATTATAAACGAGTCCCAACAGCAAGCCCATCAATTTTTGAAAAAGGCGGATTGGATCATCATCACTTTGGGCTCTTCGTTTTCCTATAGGCTAACTAAGTTGGCGGAGTCTTCGATTGTCTCCTTTAATGGGAGAGACTTACAGCGGGCCGTTG
>DASYSW010000456.1:0-13446 GCA_036002905.1 Chitinophagaceae bacterium | reverse complement strand
ATTTACGAAAAATTTGCAGAACCTGATAAAGCCCTTGAACAATATTACAGTGCGCTAAAACACTGGCAAGACGGAAAGGAGGTTTTTGATTCGATTTATATTTCCGATTGCTATGGTCTAATTGGAAATGTTTTAAAGACGCAGGGAAAATATGATCAGGCTGTAAAATATTTTTCTGATGCGTTACTGATAGCTGAAAAAATCCAAAAAACCGTGGCGCTCATGTCGGCGAACCGCAATTTCGGTCTCTTAAATGCAACGCAGGGAAATTACCCGGATGCCTTAAACTATTTCATGAAAGCATTGAAGGTTGCAGAAGATAGAAATTTCCCTTCGTGGATTGCAGAATTAAATAACGATATCGGCAATTTGTACATCTCGGAAAAAAATTACACGGAGGCGTTAAAACATTTTAAAGTCGCGGAAACCAATGCGAAAACAGGTTCGGATAAGCAAATGCTTTCGTCGGTATATATAAGTATGGGCATCCTGTACAGTGCACAGAATTCGTTGGAGGAATCGATAGCCTACAACAACAAAGCGCGGTCCATCGCAGAAGAATTTAATAACAAAGAAGGCCAATATACAGCGAACCACAATATCGGCTTGATATATTATAAACAGGCCGGGATCTTAGCGGATTCACAAAAGACAACCTTGGTGATTGAAAAATTGTCGACAGCGTTTCAATATCAGAAAGCTGCCCTTGAAATTGCAAAAATAATGGGTATCAGGCTCCAGGAGGCTCATGTGGAGATTTCGATAGGAAGTATTCTTTGCAAGCAGGCAGGACTTGATAAATCATCAAAGGCCAGGGAAAAATATCGAGAGGGGATTGCGAGTTTAAACAAAGGTCTCGGGGTGGCTATTGAATTCAACGATAAAGAATTAATCAAAGACGCCTATTCGGCTTTATATGAAGCTTACAGGAACGCGAATGATTATAAAAAAGCCTTTTATTATTCGAAACTTTACATAAACCTTAATGACAGTTTATTAAATGATCAAAGTGCAAAAAAGATTGAACAGATCAGGATTCAATATGCCGCTGACAAAGCTGTGAATGAGGAAAAGCTTCGCCAGGAAAACGAAAAGGCGCAAATGGAGTGGGTGTTTTCAAAGAAAGAAGATTCAATTAAATTTCAACAGAAATTGATGTCTATGCAGATGATGCAGCAGGCGATGATTTCCAATCAGCGGGAGCAGGAGTTGGAGCTAAAACAATCATCCCTCGATCTAATAAACAAACAAAATGAATTAAATCATGTGAATTTTTTGAAATCGCAGGCGGAGCTGGGGACTGAACAGGATAAACGAAAGGAGAAAGAAAATGAACTTACCATCGCAAACCAGGAAAAGTCATTACAGTCAAGTCAACTAGCTCTTCAAAAAATTCAACTAAACTTGAAAGAGAACCAGATAAAATCAGAAAAAAGACTACGATTATTTTATATTGGCGCAATTGTCTTATTGGTTTTGTTATTCGGATTTATTTATTACAACATTAAAAACCGGCAAAGATCAAACACTGCGATTGCCGCGGAGAGGTTAAAAGCCGCGAAAGCCGATGCTGCTCACAAAATGATAGAACTGGAATTGCAAAGTTTGAGGGCACAATTGAATCCTCACTTTATGTTCAATTCCCTGAATGCTATCCAGGAACTAATCCTGAAGGAAGACAATGAAAGGTCTCATGTCTACCTCTCTGCCTTTTCAGATCTTTTAAGAATGCTTCTCGATAATGCAGAAGTTCCCTTTATCTCTTTAAAAAAGGAAATCGGGTTTTTGGAACTCTACCTTTCGCTGGAGAGTCTCCGCATTCCTGATCTTGATTATTCTATCGCCGTGGATCCTGGAATTGACATCGAAAAGTCCAAAATTCCCAACATGATGCTTCAGCCTTATATCGAAAATGCGATTTGGCACGGGTTGTCCCACAAAAAAGAAAACAGGAGTTTGCTAATCCAAGTTGATCGAAAGCAGAACGCAATGGCGTTCGGGATAAGAGATAATGGCATCGGGCGTAAAAAAGCAACTGAACTCAAAAGCCAGTATCGAAAAGAGCACAAATCAAAGGGCATGGAGTTATTGTCAAAGCGCTTTAACCTGTTATCGAAAGAATATGCAACCGATATCCAGACAACAGTGACCGACCTCTACCAGAGCGGAGAAGCATCAGGGACATTAGTTGAGATTATTGTTCCTCTGTCCTTATCAGAAAAAATAAAGGAGCCCTATGGTACGTACGATCATAATTGATGACGAACCTGCTGCGGTAAACGTGCTGAGTTTACTGCTGAAGAAAAAGTTCAATGAGGAAGTTCAAATCGTGGCCACTACAAACTCCCCTTTGGACGGAAAAGAGCTGATCGAAAAACACAAGCCGGATCTCGTATTTCTTGACATAGAGATGCCTGGAATGTCAGGAATTGACCTGGTTCGTAATTGCACCAATATTGATTTTCGCGTCGTATTTATTACGGCTTACGATGCCTATGCAGTGGAAGCTTTTGAACTAAGTGCTGTGGACTACTTACTTAAACCTGTTAATATAGATAAAGTGGTGCGGGTGATCGAAAAAATAAAAAAGGATATCAATAACGACCAAAATCCATTAAGGCTACAATTAAAGACCCTTGAAAAATTATTAAAACTACGAGGAGGAGCTAGCGAGAAAATTTCAGTTAGCACAGCAGACAAAATTATTTTTATCAATATCTCGGAAATTATCTATTGTGAAGCAAAAGGTGCTTATACGAATATTTACCTTGATAATGGGAAAAACATCCTCACATCAAGAACCTTGGGAGATTTTGAATCACAACTCAGCCAGCACAATTTTTTTCGGATTCATCATTCTTATCTTATCAATTTAAACCGAGTGAAGGAGTTTCAGCGTTACGAGGGAGGATATGTATTAATGGAACACAACATTAAGCTTGAAGTATCACAGCGAAAAAGAAAAGATTTTCTGGAAGCTATTGACGAGCTGTTTTTATAGTGCTACAGCACGCCAGCTCAAAACCGATGGGCTTTTCATGAGAGCAGTTGATCATTTAAAGTGAATGTCTTCTACAGCAATATTCCATTCAAAAATAAAAATGCGACGCTGAAGTAGATCACGATACCGGTTACATCGACCAGCGTGGCAACAAAAGGAGCAGAGGATACGGCCGGGTCGGCGCCCAATCTTTTCAAGATGATCGGTAACATGGAACCGGACAGAGTTCCCCACAATACAACCCCGATTAATGATACACCCACAGTAAATGCAACAAGCAACCAGTTTGGACCGTACAGATCCCGAATAACTCCATGTTGCATCAACTCATGCCACAGAGCAATGCGGACGAAGCCGATAAGGCCAAGAATAGTTCCTAATAACAATCCCGATAAAATTTCTCTTCTCATTACCCGCCACCAGTCAGAGAGATGAACTTCACCTACCGCCATTGCCTGGATAATTAAAGTACTGGCTTGTGATCCGCTATTGCCTCCGCTGCTCATAATAAGAGGAATGAACATGGCGAGCATGGTAGCCTTTGCGATTTCGTCATTGAAGTATGCCATCGCAGTAGCGGTTAATAATTCACTTAAAAACAGAATAATAAGCCAGCCAACTCTTTTTTGTATCAGCTTAAAAAAAGGAGTGTCAAGATATGGCGCCTCCAGGGCAGCCGTACCACCGATCTTCTGAATGTCTTCACTGAATTCTTCTTCGGCTACCCAAAGGATGTCATCGATCGTCACGATGCCCAATAATTTATTGCTATTGCTAACAACGGGCAGAGCCACCCGGTTGTTCATTTTAAAAACCTCGTTTGCTTTTTCCTGGTCATCGAAAACATTGAGTGCGATGTAACGACCATCCATAATGTCCGAAACTTTCGTGTCGGGAGGTGCCAGTAAGAATTCCCGGATCCTTATGTCATCCATGAGCTCACCGATCTTGTTGATTACATAGATCACATCAATGGTTTCGCTATCCTTTCCTCTTCTGCGAATGGTTTCCAGCACTTCGGATACAGTGTTATACTCGTACACATAAACATAATCCGGCGTCATCAACCTGCCGACACTGTTCTCCGGATAGCCAAGCAGCGAAAGCGCAACTTTTCTTTCATCAGTATTCAATAGCTTGATAAGCTCCCGGACCACATTGCTCGGAAGCTCTTCCAGGAAATCTGTTCTGTCATCGGGCGGTAGTTCATTCAGTAACGCCGCTGTTTTATGCGGGGGCAATTTTTTAATAATGTTTTTTTGATTTACCAGCTCAAGTATCTTAAAAACGCTCGCTGCGCGATGAACAGACATTGAGGAGATGATCGCCAATTCATGTTCCGGATCGTCGTAGATCAGTTCAGCCACATCGCTGATATTCTGATCATCGAGGAACTCCGAAAGCATTTTGTTGTCGCCGGTCTGTATGATCGTCTCAAATTGCTCACGAAAGCTGCTATGTTCCATTTCCGGGCTCATGCGGCAAATTTAAGAACTCATGTCAAAGAACACGGAAGTGCAAAACAAAATGATCATTAATTTCAGGTCTGAAAAAATAAAATGATTTTATCCTGCCTTTATATTGCCGAAACAAAATTGATGGGACGCGGTGTCTTTACTTCAGAAAATATTGATGAGGGCACTGTAATCGAAGAATCGCCGGTGATCGTCATGAGCAGGGAAGAAAGAAAATTGCTTGACCAGACGCTGCTTCACGACTATATTTTTGAATGGGGCGAAAAGAAGGACCAGTGTTGCATGGCCCTTGGATATGTTGCGGTCTACAATCACTCTTACCGGTCGAATTGCGAATATGAAATGGATTTTAAAAAAGGAATGATCATAGTGAAGACCGTGCATTTCATAAAATCCGGGGAAGAACTATTTGTCAACTATAATGGCGGGTGGGATGACACGAAACCGGTTTGGTTTGATTCGAAGTAGCACCAGGGTCTTTGCGTCATTAAGTCATTTTCATACTTTCATAGTCGATTAATTGATTATTATGAGCCACCACCCAACGTTTTCGCGCAAACGCATTCAATCCATTGATGTCTTGAGGGGGATCGCGATGGTGATCATGGCGCTTGATCATGTACGCGATTTTTTCTTTAAAGCAGATGTATCGGGAGGTGGCGCCTCCGTGGCCCTGGATCCGACCAACCTTGCCACTACAACACCATTGCTTTTCTTCACAAGATGGATCACTCATTTTTGTGCGCCGACGTTTGTTTTTCTTGCTGGCACTTCCGTGTTTCTAATGAGACAGAAAAACACAAAAACAGAGATGAGTATCTTTCTTTTCAAGAGAGGTCTTTGGCTCGTGTTTGCCGAACTGGTCATTATTGGTCTCGCCTGGACCTTTAATCCTTTCTATAATCTTTTCATTTTGCAGGTCATCTGGGCTATCGGGATAAGTATGATCCTGTTTGCGTTGATCATTCAACTACCTTTCTGGCTTATTTTTTCATTGGGAGTTGTGATTGTTTTCGGACACAATCTTTTGGATTATCCCGATATCAGCAAAAATCTTAAAGGTGGATGGCTGGCAGATATTTTGTATTTCAGCAATTTTTCAATTTATACCCTTGGTAAAGATCATTTCTTCCTGATAGTATACGCTTTTGTTCCCTGGCTGGGAGTAATGATGCTTGGCTATTGCTTTGGGAAATTATACGTCCATACGTTCGATCCCATGCGACGGAAAAAGATGCTACTGCTCATGGGCACAGGGTTGATTGCGTTGTTTATCATTATTCGCTTACTGAAAGGCTATGGCGATCCATTTCCTATGTCATCTCAGCCAAGAGGAGCCATTTTCACTGCATTATCTTTTTTCAACGTAAATAAATATCCACCTTCCCTGGCATTTTTGTCAATGACAATTGGTACTGGCATGTTGTTGCTTGTCTTGTTGGAAAATGTACAAAACAAGTTTACCGGTTTTTTTCGCGAGTACGGTCGCGTTCCCATGCTGTATTACATTCTTCATCTTTATATTATTCACGCCGTGGCCGTTGTTGTTTTCTTCGCGCAAGGCTTTTCAACAAAGGACATTGTCACAAACAACAATCCCTTTCTTTTTAAACCACCGGGGTTTGGATTCGGGTTGTTGGGAGTATATGCAGTTTGGCTCTTTGTATTTCTTGTATTGTATCCCGTGTGCAAAAGATATGACCGGTACAAGAGTACACACCTGCGGTGGTGGCATACCTACATATAAAAAAAAGCCGGAAAGAATTCCGGCGGTTCCATAGGTTATTAGCGAAATAAACGCTTAGCTCATAGGGTGATACATTGAATGAAGTTTTCGAAATAGGTACTTAGCGATTTGCTCTCACGTTTTCCTAATTCTTTGGTTAGCATGTTTAGGAATTCGTTCAGTGAAGACAAGAATTTATTGGTCGCCGTGCTTAAGTTCACCACTTGTTTCCTGTACACCTGGCTCAATATTCGCTCGGGGATCAATGCCTTCACTTTATCAGCCGGAATATAAACATCGAGCCTGTTTACCGATCCGGGGTTTTCATAGCGGTGAGCGAAGGGGACATTCGCTACCATCAATTGTATGCTCTCCATAACAGGAGAATAATTTACACTGATATTGTTAGCAGATTCAAATTCGTATTTATTGTTCCTCAAAACTGTCTGAACCGATAAGATGATCCCACGCTCTTGAGCAGGATCAAAAACCGTGGAAGTTTTATTTTGGAGACTCCCTTTCAACGTCAGGAAGCTTATGTCAGGCAAACGATTGTCATAGACCTTTATCAACTCCTGCTGATCGGCGGATGAGTCAAAATTCTTTATTTTGATCCTCCCATTTTCGACAGTATAAACCATTTTCAATGTCCTTATCAATTTTCGGAGTGCAAAAGTACTTTGTACTAAGTACACATTAATGCTCCAAAGAGTTCAAATAGTAGTGCTGGAGGACAGTTATGCCACGAGTTGGCTCGGTAAATACCCAAATTCCTTTTTGAAAGCTTTTGAAAAATTGCTGAGATTAGAAAAACCGATTCTGTATGCAGCTTCTTTTATGTTGGTTTCCCCGGTTTCTATCCATTTTTTTGCCTTAGACAAACGATTGTGATTGTAAAATTCGTACAGTTTCATCCCATAAACTTCCTTGAAGCGTTTTTTCAATTTGCTGCTGCTCATGAGAGCGATGCGTGAAAGATTGTTGATCGATGGGAATTTCTCCAATTCCTTTTCCGACAGCACAGCTTCAACTTCTTTTAATCCCTCCATATCTTCCTCTTTCGGTTTCTTCGCCCTGGCTGCAGGCATTTCGGTGATCAAAAGGCGATTGAGTACTTTTTCCACCAATAGCAAAATGCGATTGTATAAGACGATCTGGCCAAATTCGTCGTGGATATTCGTTTGAAAGATTTCACGCAAGAGGATCGCCTCCTCTTTTGCAATGACTCTTTTATCGCGGTTTTTCAACCGTGATTGGGAGTACTCCTGCAGGTAATGAAAAACGTCTTTTTTTAAGAATTTCCGGAGGAGGGAATGTTTGAAGTAGATCCCGATCAATTTCAACTCTGTATCTTTTGAGTACCGGATCTGGATGGGATAATTTGTAGAAGAAATAAAAACATTCCTTCTCTTTACGTTGCCATTGTATTCAACCTGGTCCACGTCGGTTGTAACCTGGTAAAGACCGGTACTGTCTACCTGGATAAAATATAAAAGAAGACTTGTTTCATCAACAGCATCCCTGTCCAGGATAATGTCGTCGTTGAACTTCACTTTCATCACCAAAAATGACATAGCATCATTAATAACCTTTCCGTAAAAATAACCGGTGCCGAGATGGGGAGGGAGTGAGAGATAGTGATTATCAGGCCTGATTTTTAAAAACCGTCCCCAATCATCAATAAATTTCTCGAAGTCTTTTACTACGTATCGGAAACGTACCATGAATAAGAATTCTTCAATCAATTTAATAAAAAACCTAATCCAAAAACTTAGTGAAGCAGATTTTTTATTTCCTGCAGTTTTAATAAGGCTTCTACCGGTGTCAGTCGGTTGATATCAAGCCCTTCCAGTATTTTTCTTATCTCTTCAAAAGTTTCGGTATGCGCATCGAAAATGGAGAGTTGTAGTTGCGGCAGTGAAATGTTTCTTATTTTTTCTGTTTGACCTGACCCGGCGGTTACCGGGTTGCCGGCCTCCTGGCTTTCATCCACATGTTGCGTTTCCAGGTGTCTTAATATCTCGTTAGCTCTTTCGACGAGTGCTCCGGGCATGCCGGCCATCTTTGCGACGTGAATACCAAAACTGTGAGTGCTGCCGCCCTTTGCCAGCTTCCGAAGAAAAATGATTTTATTACCCGCTTGTTTATTAGTGATATGATAATTCTTGACTCTTGAAAATTTTTCTTCCAGTTCATTTAATTCATGATAATGTGTGGCGAATAAAGTTTTTGGCTGGTGGGGTGAAGAATGTAAATACTCGGCGATACTCCAGGCAATGGAGATACCATCATAAGTAGATGTTCCTCTTCCGATCTCATCGAGGAGGATGAGACTACGGGGCGTCATATTATTAATGATCGAAGCCGTTTCATTCATCTCCACCATGAAAGTGGACTCGCCGCCGCTTAGATTGTCAGAAGCGCCGACCCTCGTGAAAATTTTATCCGTTAAAGGAATTTTTCCTTCATTGGCTGGAATAAAACTTCCCGCATGAGCCATCAACGTAATGAGAGCAGTTTGTCTCAACAGGGCAGACTTACCACTCATATTAGGGCCGGTAAGAATAATGATCTGCTGTTCGATTTTGTTTAGCTCGAGGTCATTCGAAATATAGGTCTCGCCGACTGGTAAATTTCTTTCGATCACCGGGTGACGGCCATCCTTTATGATCAGCTCCTCGCCCTCATGTAATTGAGGCTTCTTATACTGATACTGGATAGCATTGTAAGCAAAGCAGCTGACGCAATCGAGGATGGCCAGAATATTCCCATTGGTTTGTATGGGAGCCAGGTAATCCATTAACTCATTCATCAACGCTTCGTAGATCTGCCATTCGATCTGTAAGATCTTCTCTTCAGCACCTGTTATTTTCTCTTCATAATCTTTTAATTCGGGTGTAATGTACCGCTCAGCATTGGCCAGGGTTTGCTTTCGCATCCAGGCTGAAGGCACTTTATTTTTATGGGAGTTGGTAACTTCAAGGTAATAGCCGAACACATTGTTGAAACCTATTCGCAGCGAAGAGATGCCAGTGGTCTCGGCCTCCTTTTGCTGCAATTGCGCAAGATAATTTTTGCCGCTATGAGCAATGCTTCGCAATTCATCAAGCTCGGCGCTCACTCCACTATTGATCATTCCTCCTTTAATGGCCAGGGCGGGAGGATTCTCAACGATCTCTTTAAAAATTTTGTCAGCAATATAGTGGCAGGGATTTAATGCATCGCCGAGTCGCTTCAAATACTCATTGTTCGTGGCTGTGCAAATCAGTTTGATTTCCTGGGTCTGTCTTAATCCTTTTGCCAAATGCAACAACTCCCGTGGGTTGATCTTCTTTAATGGAATTTTCGAGACCAGGCGTTCCACATCACCGCATTGTTTAATGCCGTGAGTGATCTTGTTGCGCAATTCACTTTGCAGAATAAAAAATTCTACCAGGTCCAGTCGTTCGCCGATCTTTTGAATATCCTTTAATGGGAATACAAGCCATCTTTTCAGCAATCTTGCGCCCATTGGGGAGACCGTATTATCCAGGACCTCGAGAAGAGTCTGGCTACCCTCATGATTTCTAACTACCAATTCTAAATTGCGGATGGTAAAGCGGTCCATCCACAAAAAATCATCGCGGTCAATTCTCTGGAGATTTGTAATATGCTGCAGGTTGGGATGTTCGGTATCTCTCAAATAATGAAGAATGGCTCCCGCCGCTATCAATCCTTTATTGAGATCATCAACGCCAAATCCCTTAAGTGAATGAGTTTGGAAATGTTTTAGTAAGATGTCTTCCGCGTATGTTGAATCAAATATCCATTCATCCAGGGTATAGATATACATCTTGCCACCAAAATATTCTTTGAATTTTTTTTGCTGATGGCGCTGAAACACAACTTCAGCCGGTCTAAAACTTTGCAATAGTTTATCCGCGTATTCGCGATCACCCTCTGCGATAAAGAACTCACCGGTTGAAATATCCAGGAAGGCCAAACCATATTGATCATTTTCAGCAAAATAGATCCCGGATAAAAAATTATTGCTGCGGTGTTCAAGTATCTTATCGTTAACGGCCGTTCCGGGGGTTACCATTTCCGTAACGCCTCTTTTGACAATCCCTTTCGCCAGTTTTGGATCTTCAAGCTGGTCACAGATAGCTACGCGATAGCCGGCTTTTACCAATTTGTGCAAATAAGTATCGAGTGCGTGATGAGGGAAACCAGCAAGATCAGACGAAGCGGCTGCACCATTATTTCTTTTGGTCAGCGTAATTCCCAGGACCTGTGAAGCGATGATGGCATCCTGTCCAAAAGTTTCATAGAAATCTCCAACGCGAAAGAGCAATACAGCGTCAGGGTATTTTTGCTTAATAGCCTTATGCTGCTGCATCAAAGGGGTTTCGTCAATTTTCACTTTTGCCATCTTCGGTTTAATCAAACAGCAAATATAATTGCTTTCGTTGCTCTTATTTTATTCAACTGCCGAATGTGAATTACTTTTGCGCCATGCGAAAATTAAGCATGGAGGAACTAAACCGGAAATCTGTAGACGAGTTCAAATTGTCAGAAAAAATTCCGATCGTTGTTGTCCTGGAAAATGTTCGTAGTGCCTATAATGTGGGCAGCGTTTTTCGGACATCGGATGCGTTTTTGTTGCGGTCAATTTATATTTGTGGCTACACAGCTCATCCCCCTCACAAGCAAATAAAAAAAACCGCATTAGGCGCTGAAGAAACCGTGGCATGGAAATATTTCAAAAAAACAAGCGAAGCGATCGGCGAGTTGAGAAAGGAAAATTATAGTATCTATTCGGTAGAACAGGCAATGAACAGTCACCCACTCCAGCAGTTGAAATTTGGACAGGATGAAAAGCTCGCGGTGATCTTCGGAAATGAGGTGACGGGGGTTGAACAATCAACCATTGAATTGACGGATGGGTGTATTGAAATCCCGCAGCTGGGAATGAAACATTCATTGAATATAGCCACAGCGGTAGGCGTAGTTTTGTGGGAGTTTGTTAGAACCAGGTTACCCCCAAACCCTTAAGGGGAGTAATCGAAACCTCTATAAATTTGCATGATGTCTACCGTAAAGAGTTATTTGTCTCTGATAAAATTCTCTCATACCATTTTTGCAATGCCTTTTGCCCTGATCGGCTTTTTTATCGGCGTTCTGCAAAAAAATTTTGAAATCTTCGGAGTTAAGCAATGGAACCTAAATAAAACGGTTGGTTGGATTCAACCACGATTTATTGATTGGGAAGAAATGGGGATGAAGTTACTTTTTGTTATCGTCTGCATGGTTCTTGCCCGCAGTGCCGCAATGGCGTTCAATCGTTATCTTGACCGGAATTTTGATTCCAAAAATCCAAGGACGGCCATCAGGGAAATTCCAACCGGAATTATTTCCGCAAATAGTGCTTTGGTGTTTACAGTGCTATCGTCGTTTCTATTCATTATTACGTGTTACTTCATAAACAGGATCTGTTTCTTTCTGTCACCTGTTGCTTTACTTGTCGTATTGGGATATAGCTACACAAAGCGCTTCACGCCATTGTGCCATTTGATTTTGGGTCTTGGATTATCGCTCGCACCCATTGGAGCTTACCTTGCTGTTACAGGCCACTTTTCAGTATTGCCCGTTCTTTTTTCTTTGTCTGTTATCTTCTGGGTCAGTGGTTTCGATATTATTTACGCTTTGCAAGATGAGGAGTTTGACAGATCTCAAAACTTATATTCCGTGCCAGCATGGTTAGGTAAGCCAAAAGCATTACGCGTTTCATCGGTATTGCACTTGTTAAGTGCGGTCTCGGTGATCATCGCCGGGTTAGGGGGAGAGTTCGGTTGGTTATATTGGGTAGGGGTGTTGATATTTTGCGGAATGTTAATCTACCAGCATTCGATCGTTAAGCCGAACGATCTGAAAAAAGTAAATCTTGCTTTTATGACCGCTAATGGAATTGCCAGCGTTGTGTTCGCATGTTTTGTGATTGCAGATCTTTTTGTTCATATTTGACTCGAATAAATTTATTTTGGTTTGACTTTCTTTGTGTTCTTTGTGGATACTTCGTGTACTTTGTAACCTGTCTCTTCAGCGCTGAGATATTTGGTCACAAAGGCCACAACGGTTACGCAAAGGTCACAAAGCGCTTTGTCTGGAAGTCATTGTTTGTAATTAATCGTCCCGTGGCACGTATTCTTGCTATAGATTATGGTCTTAAACGTACAGGTCTTGCGGTGACAGACCCATTAAAGATTATCGCGACGGGGCTGACAACTATAGAATCCAGGGGGCTCATTCCCTTTTTAAAAAATTATTTTGCCAAAGAAGAGGTTGAAAGGATCATTATCGGTGAACCAAAAAACCTGGATGACTCCGATACACATGCGACGCCTTTCGTTCACAAAATAATAAAGGAACTGGAAAAGAATTTTCCCTTAATTCCTCTTAAAACCGTGGATGAGCGATTCACTTCCAAAATGGCGAGTCGCGCCATGATTGAGATGGGCTTAAAGAAAAAGCAGCGACAAAACAAAGCTTTGGTCGATGAAATTGCGGCAACTATTATGCTCCAGGAATATTTAAAACACGTTTAGATCTAATTCGAACTCGTTTTCATTTTTGAGATGAGCCAATTGTTTTTCTGGCGAACCATAGTGGCAATGAATTTCCCGGCAACATTTACAGTGTCATTGCCCGATACGATCACCGTTTGCGCATAACTGCCATTCACAGTCGCAGAATCATCCCTTATAGAACTAGAGACAATCTCATCACGATTATTGATCACACGTACGTTTTTGAATGAAGAAAGAAAGGAGTAAATAGAATCTCTTCCTTTAACGGCAGGCTGATCCTCATGTCCTACTTCTGCATCAATGGTAAATAATTGTGAGATCGAGTCGGCCTTCATTTCAAGAACCAGTCGCTCATATTTTTTTATCACACTTTCAGGAGACGTTGTGGTTGAAGTCTCTGAACATGAACAAGCGACTACCAATAAAATTGACACATATCGGAAGAATCTGGGGCACATAAACAGATCATTTTTTTGACAAAGCAATGATATCCTTCACCTCCAGTATTTGTTTCTCGTATCCCTTTTCAACCGCATTGATCATAGCAAGTCCTACCTCCTTCAGCGACGAAACAGTACCGGGAGAGATCAATCTTACAAAAGGTATCAGCCAGCCGGCATATTTGTAAAAGCCAAGTGTATTCTTCAAACCTTTTGTCGGCGTCATGATGCCGGGACG
>DASYSW010000455.1:0-9621 GCA_036002905.1 Chitinophagaceae bacterium | reverse complement strand
CCTGCCATTGTTAATCATTTCTGCCGTATGTTTTACTTGTGACACACTTAAATTACCAGCTGGCACCGGCATTACCGATGCTGAAGCCGCCCAGGGAATCCGTGAGGCATTGAACCAGGGAGTCGATAAAGGAATAAGTTTTTTGAATACGACCGATGGATTTTTTGGAAATGAAGCCTACAAATTATTCCTCCCGCCCGATGCAAAAAAAATAGAGAGTGCTCTAAGAACAATTGGTATGGGAAATATGGTGGACAAGGCGATTTTGCAGATTAACCGGGGAGCCGAAGATGCGGTTGGTTATGCCAAACCCATTTTTGTTGATGCGATAAAAGAAATGACCATTTCAGATGCCATTAATATTGTCCGCGGTCAAAGTGATGCTGCAACAAATTATTTCAGACAAAAGACAACTGAAAAATTGATTGCCGCCTTTACACCTGTAATAAAAAATTCCTTAGATAAAGTAAGCGCAACAAAATATTATGGTGATGTAGTGAATACTTACAATAAACTTCCGACAACTTTCAATAAAATAAACCCTGATCTTCCCTCGTACGTCGTAGGTAAAGCTGTAGATGCTTTGTTTGACCGGATCGCCAAAGAGGAGGCAAACATTCGTCAAAACCCTGTAGCAAGAACAACTGAAATATTGAAAAAAGTATTTGGCAGCGTCGCTCATTAGCCGGCCAACTATTAATACACTTCATTAAATGGTGATTCTTATCGGGGCTTCTTCTCAAAATGGAAATGTATGCATTCCAGCTTTTAACCCAATGGCATACTCACGGGATTCCCGACATTGATGTGGGCCATCTATTCAGCTACGAGAAAGACTATAAAACAGAAAAGCCCTTGCAAACACGTGGCTTACAAGGACTTTAACAAGCAATGAGAAAACTATTCGCTGTAGGGGGAGGATTCGAACCTCCACGGGGCAGTTGGCAAAAGTGCAAAGTTTAGTGGTCAACCCTGGTCGGCCTTACCAACGGTAACGTCGGCTCTACACTTTGTTTATTCTGTTATCCCCACCCTCGAGACAAGAGGGCATGTCTGCCAAAGGTTTCATCACCCCACAGTATAAATGAGTAATCAGTGATCAGTAAGGAGTAAATTAAATTAACCGCTGGTTTTTTGTTACTTTGCGCCATCCCGCAACCAGTCGAACCTCACTACTAATTATTCATCACTTATCATTCAATGAACTGATAGAACAAAAGTAAACCAATTGGCTATTTTGTTCCAAATTATTCAACAATTATTTTGAAATTATAGAAATTATCCAAATATTTGTTCGCAAATTGAATTTTTTCCAAAACGATACTCTAAAATGGCTGGCAAATTAAATCTTGACAAACTGGATCTGCAGATCATTCATCACATGATGGAAGACGCCGAGATCTCATACGCTGATCTTGGTAAAAAATTATTCGTTTCCGGGGGCACTATTCACGTCCGCATTAAAAAGCTCCAGGAAGCCGGCATCGTTAAAGGCACAAAACTCAATGTCGACCTCAAGCAACTGGGCCACGACGTGATTGCCTTTATAGGCATCTATCTTGAAAAAAGCTCGCTCTACGACTCCGTTGAAAAAGAGCTGCAAAAGATATCCGAGATTGTTCGCCTTAATTATACAACGGGCAACTACAGCATGTTTGCTGAAGTGGTTTGCAAAGACATCAACCAATTGAGGTTTGTTTTACATGATCAGCTTCAGAAAATAAAGGGCATTGAAAGAACCGAGACTTTTATTTCCCTTGAAGAAAGTTTTAACCGTAATGCTAAGGTGCTGAATTGATTTTATGGTACCAGCTTCAGTGCTACGATCATCGCCCGTTGCGTCGCACTCTTGTGCGTCCCGTAATTCAGCTCGACTAGTTACGATATCCAGATATTGCATATTTTGCTATTGGAATATTGTATTATCAAAAAATCTTATTATCCTAATATCCACTTTACGGTACCCACTCACCATTCACCACTCACTATTCACCCTTAATGAGTCATTCTAAATTTTATTCTTCCTTATTATTACTCGTAGTCCTTAATGCCATCATTAAGCCGTTTTGGATCTTTGGAATTGATCGCCAGGTGCAAAACATCACCGGTTCGGGGGAATATGGAACTTATTTTGCCTTGTTAAATCTTTCTATTGTTTTTGGGTTCCTGCTTGATTGGGGGCTGACGAACTTCATCAACCGGGAGCTGGCCGCGAAAAAAACAGAACTGCAACAACACCTTGGGAGTCTCTTGCTGGTTAAAATTTTGTTTGCAGCTGCCTATACAGTCATTGTAATTGTCGTTGCAGCATTATCAGGTGTAAAGCGATGGGATATTTTAGCCGGGGTAATAGCGATCCAATTCCTTACGTTTTTATTTCTCTTCTTGCGAAATATTATTACGGCCAACCAGTGGTTCAAAACTGATGCATGGCTCTCCGTGCTTGACAAATCGTTGATGGTGCTGTTGGCCGGCGGCTTTATTTTTTTCCCTGCAAGTTTTGGAACAATAACCATTGACAAATTTTTGCTGACGCAAATCATATCGACAACCATCGCTATTATTATTGTAGTTATCATTTTATATTCAAATGGCATCGTTTTTAAAAAGCCAAGGCTTAGCTTTTTTACACGGTCGATAGTTTATTCTGTATTGCCCTTTGCTTTAGTTGTTTTCCTGATGTCCGTTCACGTTCGTGCCGATGGATTTTTATTGGAAAGGATCCATCCCGAAGGCGCACATGAAGCCGGTATTTACGCAGCCGCTTATCGCCTCCTTGATGCTTCAAACATGGTCGGTTATCTTATTGCATCCTTCTTCATGCCTTTTATTGCAAGGCTTTGGTCTGAAAGGCAGCCGCTGGAAAAAACGATCTTACAGACACGCCACCTGCTGCTCATGTTTGCAGTGACAATTGCGTCTATTGCCATTGTCCTCGCACCATGGCTGCAAAAAATACTTTACCATAGGGATGACGTGTATAGCGTGAAGGTTTTACGTTGGTGCCTTCCTGTATTGATCGGCTATTCATTCGTGCAGGTGTATGGCACAGTGATGACCGCCACGGGCAGTGTCGTTGCTTTTTGTTACCTAAACCTGGCAGCAGTATTGATCAATATAACGCTGAATCTTTTTCTAATTCCATCCTATGGAGCATTCGGTTGCTGTATCTCAGCTCTGTGCAGCCAAGCTTTCCTCGCCATCGCAACTATGGTCTTTGTCACCGGAAAATTAAAGATCTCCGCCGGAGCCGGCTCGCTGGGATTATACTTACTAAATGGTTTCCTGCTTGGTGGAGTTTTATTCTTACTGTCAACAACCTCGCTCAATACCTGGTTTACTCTATTTGTTGGCGCGTTGGTCAGTTTTCTTTTTATGTGGTTAACAAAAATGATCTCGCTAAATAGCTGGGTGAGTTTTCTAAAAAAACAATAGCTTCAATCAAAAAAGAGTCAATGCCCGATTTATTTGATCTTATGTGGCGGTGGCGAAAACAAATTTTGCTGTTGGTATTTACAACATTGGTCGTAACTACTGGAATTGTTTTTTTGGTGCCAAAAAGATATTTAAGCGTTTCCACTGCATTGCCTGCCTCCTCTTTTGCAACGGACAAGACGTCGGTATTTAGCCAAAATTTGCAAAGCCTGTATTCAACCCTTGGTCTCCCTGACGATTTGGATAAAATCGTTGGTACGGCACAGCTTGATACGGTGTATCGGTACGTTATTGCTCAATTGAATCTTACAGATCATTTTGGTCTTCACAAAACGGATATAAATGCCATTCCAAAAGCGGCATTGATATTAAAGAAACATACAAGGGTCATTAAAAGCGATTACGGAGAACTGAAGGTCAAGGTCTGGGATGTTGATCGGGATCTTGCAGCCAGCATCGCCAATGCGATCATGGAAAAATTACAGGAAATTCACCAGGACGTACAAGCTGCGAATAATTCAATGATGGTGACGAAGATCAATGAGCAATATGTGGCGAAGAAAATTGATTATGAAAAATTGACCGATTCATTGTCGCATCCGGGCAATACATCAACGGCTGAATTGTTGAATGCTCATAAATCTTCATTACTGCAGCAAATCCAGGAATATGAAAAATTGTTAAATCAATACAAATTAATCGCAGATGCAAAGCCACAGGCATTGATAATAGTAGAAAGGGCAACACCGGCCGTATCGCCTGATCAACCAAAACCTTTAGAGGCGATCGTTGCCGCAACCGTTCTCAGTTTCTTTTTTGCAGTATTGACAGCGTTGGCGTTAAACAAAAGAAAACCAGCAACAGTTTGACAGGGGACGTACCACATAGAAGCAGCAAACATTTTGTTGTGTTGGCGGTGGTTTTTTTAACGTCCGCAACGGTTGCTGTTATTACTTCGTTATACTGGTTATTATTTGTTCCATTTGGATTTTTACTTTTTTATGCCGGGTGGCAACAATGGCAAATTGTATTTTACCTCCTGATCTTTTTTTTGCCGTGGTCAATTGAATTTAGTTTTAGCTCATCCCTTGCCACAGATCTTCCTGATGAGCCGATCATGTGGCTAACGACCCTTTTATTTTTTGCATATTTCCTTTTCACGCCATCTGAAATTTTTTCAAAAGCAAAACACCCCTTAGTTATTTTGTTGCTTTGCAGCTTAGCCTGGATAATTGTTACCGTATTCTTCTCGACTGATTGGCTTATCTCATTGAAGTTCCTGCTGGCCAAAAGCTGGTACATGGTTGCGTTTGTCTTTGCTCCCCTGTTATTTTTTGTAAATAAAAGAACGATCGCGGGTGTAGCTATCGTATTTTTTGCTTCGATGCTGCTTGTAACAATGATCTCCCTTTGCAGGCATTCTCTTTACGGATTCAGATTTGCTAACGTCAATGACGCAATCAGTCCATTTTTCCGCAATCACGTAAATTATTCGGCCATGCTTGTCTGTACGGTTCCCGTTCTGACAGCTTTTTACCAGCTAAATAAAAAGTACCGTTCAATTGTCATTGCGGCGATGGTAATAGTCTTGGTCGCGTTATTCTTTTCCTTTTCCAGGGGTGCCTGGCTGGCATTCGTCATCGGGTTACTATCATATTGGCTGATCCAAAAAAGAAAACTGTTGATTGCTTTTGTTATTGTCATTGTCCTGACCATAAGTTCAATGTTTTGGTTAAGCAGCAATGATCGCTACCTGCATTATGCTCATGATTACCGGACAACTATCTTTCATAAAAATTTTCAGGAGCATCTTATTGCCACTTATAAACTAAAGGATGTCTCCACAGCAGAGAGATTTAACCGTTGGATAGCCGGCGTAAGAATGATAAAGGATAACTGGTTAACAGGCATTGGGCCCAATACATTTTACTATAATTATAAGCCCTACGCAATACCCGCATTTAGAACGTGGGTGAGCGATAACAAAGAACACTCAACCATTCATAATTATTTTTTATTTGTATTGATCGAACAGGGAGTTCCCGGTCTTTTACTTTTTCTGTTCATTATCGGCGCTATGATCTACTATGCTGAAAAAATATATCATCACACAGAAGACAAATTTTATAAGGCAACCGCACTTGCCTGCGGGGTATTGACCATGATGATCGTTGCGGTAAATTTCCTAAGTGACCTTATTGAAACAGATAAAGTGGGTAGTTTATTTTTCCTTTGCCTTGCAATTCTTGTATCAATTGATCTAAAAACAAGAAGCCAACCCCGACCTACAGGTATTTTTTGAGCTCTTCAACCAACTCTGTTTTTGTGATCGGAATTCCCATGATCTTGTTATAGCCAATCGCGTTTACAAAATATACATCGCGGATGATCTTTATTAACTGGCCGTTATTGATCTCGGGAACTATGACCGTTTCAAAACTTTTCAAAATGTCTCCGAGATTTTTCGGGAACGGCCGCAGGTAGCGCAAATGTGCATGAGAAATCGAATGACCTTCCGCCAATAATTCCGCCACCGCAGTTTTTATTGCTCCGTAAGTGGAGCCCCAGCCGAGGACCAATGTCTTACCCTTTGCAGGGCCGTTATCAATTTTTTGTTCAGGAATATAGTCAGCGATCTTGTCTACTTTTTCCTGCCTGAGCTTCACCATCAGTTGATGGTTCTCGGGGTCATAGCTTATGTTGCCTGTAATATTTTCTTTTTCCAATCCGCCGATGCGATGTTCAAGTCCTGGCGTTCCCGGCACAGCCCATGGACGGGCTAATTTTTCATCACGCAGATAAGGCTGCAATTTTTCCTCTCCATGTCCAAGGTCGGTTTTGAAACTTACGTGTATTGGCGGCAATTGCTCCGATGTCGGAAATTTCCAGGGCTCTGCTCCATTTGCAATATATCCATCGCTTAAAAATATCACAGGTATCATGTGTTGTACGGAAACTCTTACTGCTTCATAGATCGCATCAAAACAATCTGCAGGTGTCGATGCAGATATCACTGGCATTGGACACTCACCATTTCTTCCATAGTATGATTGTAGCAGGTCACTCTGCTCAGTCTTTGTTGGCAATCCAGTCGAAGGTCCACCGCGTTGAATGTCACAAATGATCAAAGGAATCTCGAGCATTACGGCAAGACCCATTGCTTCGGCCTTTAGTGCCATGCCCGGTCCGGAAGTAGTGGTTACACCCAACTGTCCTCCATATGCAGCGCCAATGGCGGAAGTGATGGCTGCAATTTCATCTTCTGCCTGGAAAGTCTTCACCCCAAAATTTTTGTGACGTGCCAACTCGTGTAATATATCTGATGCAGGGGTGATCGGGTAGGAGCCAAGAAATAAAGGCAAACCGCTTTTCTGGGAAGCGGCGATCAAACCATAGGCCAGCGCCTGGTTACCCATAATGGAACGATACGTTCCACTTTCCATTCTTGCTTTTTCAACTTTGTATGTGGTTGTAAATGTTTCCGTCGTATCACCATAATTGTAACCAGCCTGTAAGGCTTTTAAGTTACTATTCAGAATTTCATCCTTCTTTCCAAATTTTTCTCTCAAAAATTGCGTTGTGCTCTCCATATCCCGGTTATACATCCAGTATAAAAATCCGAGCACAAACATGTTTTTTGCCCGATCCTTTTCCTTCGTACCCATCGTAAACTCTTTCAGCGCTTCTCGTGTCATCTTCGTTACATCGATCTTTATCAGATCATAGTTTTCAAGGCTGTGATCTTCCAGCGGGTTTACTCCATCAGCATAGTTCGCGAGCCGAAGATTTTTTGAATCAAATCCATCCGTGTTAGCGATGATCTTTCCACCTTTTTTTAGTTGTTTCAAATTTGTCTTCAGCGCAGCCGCGTTCATAGCTACCAGCACATCGCAAAGATCACCCGGAGTAAAAACGGGGTTACTTGAGAATCGTAGTTGATATCCACTCACACCAGGCAGCGTTCCTTGTGGTGCGCGTATTTCAGCCGGAAAATCAGGAAAGGTAGCGAGGTCTATTCCCAAAAGGGCGGTGTTATTGGTAAACTGACTGCCGGTCAATTGCATTCCATCACCACTATCCCCGGCAAATTTTATTACGACATCATTGAGTACTTCTTGTTTGCGGATCATTTTCAAAAATTATTCGGCGAATTTAATATAAGTTGGTGAGTGGTCAATGGTGAATTGTCAATGTTCAATTGTGAATGAGGTCATGTCCTACTCACCATTCACCACTCACCATTCACAACCTCATTCCCTTCCATCAAGGAGATTCCCAAGGCCTCCGAGAATGCTTCCTTCTTCTTTGCGATGATATGTTCCATATTCAACAAGTCTTCCGGCGAGGCGGCTTATCGGCAATGATTGGATCCAAACTTTCCCCGGACCGCGGAGGATTGCAAAAAACAAACCTTCACCCCCAAACATCCAGTTGCGAATGCCACGCACAAATTCAATATCGAAATCAACTCCGCTCGTATAGGCCACCACGCAACCAGTGTCTACCTTTAAAATTTCTCCTGGTCTCAGCTCTTTTTCTAATACGTAGCCACCCGCGTGCACAAAGGCCATCCCATCGCCTTCAATTCTTTCCATAATAAAACCCTCGCCACCAAAAATACCCGTGCCTAACCTTTTTTGAAATTCAATTCCAATGCTTACTCCTTTCGCAGCACATAAGAACGCATCTTTCTGTGCAATAATTCGACCACCCAACTGCTGCAGGTCGAGAGGAACAATTTTTCCGGTATACGGCGCGGCAAAAGAAACTCGCTTTTTTCCCTGCCCCACGTTGGTAAATGCAGTCATGAATAAACTTTCACCAATAAGTACCCGTTTGCCCGCAGAAAATAATTTTCCCAGTAAGCCTCCCTGTTGCTGCTGGCTGCCGTCACCAAAAATTGTTTGCATCTGTATACCGTCATCCATCATCATCATGGCACCACTTTCCGCAATGGCTGTCTCATTTGGATCAAGCTCCACTTCTACAAATTGTAATTCTTCCCCATAGATCTTGTAATCTATTTCATGATTGGCTCGCGTAGCATAGTTCATGTTTAAAAAGTTTTTCCGAAGGTAAAGAAGATTTCTGCCGTGAAAGCTTAGGGAAATGATAAAGGATGTGAAGCCATGATCATGTAAAAGAGACATGATAAAAATAAGAACGTCCCGACAAGTCGGGACGCTGTTCTGATTCTCCCGCAAAAAGCAGTCATCTCAGCGGGCTAAAACCAACTATTACAACATGAATAACTCACCCGAGAGACGGGTTAATGGGTACGTTATCTCACAAAGCAAAATTCATTTTCAGGATAGACAATCGATTGTCTGAGGTTGCTGCACGAATGAAAAAAAATTTTTTGAAAATAAAAAAGCGGCCGGAGCCGCTTTAAAAACATCATTTCACCTTTTGAAAAGTCAAACCGCAGGGGCAATTCGCTTTGTCCTTCCCATCCAAACCGGTTTACCCTGTATTCTTCTAAAGAGGAACATAATACCGACGAAGATGAAAAAGAAGGGCCCGAGGAAACCTAACAACGCTATCCACTTGGTGCCGTAGAACTGGCGCATGGGTCTTCGCAGGCGTTGTGAGATCAGGTACATGCCGGGAACTATTAATAAGGTCATGAAGAAAGCGAAGGCAAGGCCAAAAATAATTGTCCATGCAAGAGGACCCCAGAACACGACACTGTCGCCGCCAAAAAATATTTTTGGATCAAAATGCTGGAATAAAGAAACCCAGTTTATGTTAAATCCAACGGCCAATGGGAAAAGACCGAGAATGGTGGCCAGGGCTGTCAGCATGACCGGGATGATACGAATTTTTCCAGCCTGCACAGCCGCTTCACGCATACGTACGCCGCGACTCCGGAGTTCATCGGTAAAGTCAATCAACAAAATAGCATTCTTTACAACAATGCCTGCGAGGCCAACAATGCCTACCATTACCATGATCAGCGGCATGCCCATACCCGTGATCGCAAATCCCAAAAACACACCGATGATACTAAAGAAAATTTCCGTCAATACTATAAACGGTTTACTTAGAGAGTCGAATTGCAATACGAGAATTCCAAAGATCATCCCTAATGCAATGATCAATGCGGTGCCAAGAAATCCGAGCGACTCGGCCTGTTCTTCCTGCTGACCTGTCTGGCGGATCGTGATATCATCCGGTTTGTCCTTA
>DASYSW010000454.1:0-4309 GCA_036002905.1 Chitinophagaceae bacterium | reverse complement strand
TCTCGGCAGCTTTGAGCCTGATGACAGGATATTGGTGATATACAATGATGGCAATTACGAGATCACTGACCAGGAGATGACCCAGCGACTTGACGCAGAGAATATTTTGCTCATCGAAAAATTTAATCCTGAAAAAATAATAACTGCAGTCTACCTTGACGACGAGAAAAAACAGTACAACGTAAAACGTTTTAAAATTGAAACGACGACCCTTCACAATAAGTTCTTTTTTATCAAAGAAGGCAAAGGAAATGTGTTGGAGGCGGTGACTACTGACGCGGAACCGATACTTGCTGTGCAGCAAGGCAGGGGCGCACAAGTACGCAAGGCTAAATTCAAATTAGAAAAAGTTGTGGAAGTAATGGGATGGAAAGCGGTCGGGGCCAGGCTTGTAGATTTTACCAAGACCACGGAAATGGAATGGGTGAGAAAAAAAGAAAATCAACAGCCGGAGTTGTTTGAATGACCGTAAGCCAGAACACATATACCCTACACTCATCATCTGTTATGATAACTGCAGGTGTCAGGGAAAGTTTATAAGCTGCTATTGGTTGAATAGTAGCTTCGGTGTACTTTGAAACAAAATGTTCCTATGAGTATCAAATTTTTCGCTGCCTTATCTTTTTATTTATCTTTTTTTCCTGCAAAAAGAATAATTCGAGTTCAGATAATAACTCTCGGACAAAACTTCATGACTTTTCTACGACAAACGAAGGAACATACCAAACATTTTACTTTTTAGACGAGCAGACAGGGTGGGTTGCCCGACCCGAAGGATTATTCAAAACAACTAATGGCGGCGTGGACTGGCAACCTGTAAACACCGGCAGCGAATTTAATTTTCAGACAAGTGGAGTTGTTTTTTATGTAAATCCGAATCATGGTTTTGTTGCGGATGAATTTTCGGTCGGGGCTAGTGTTGATGGCGGAGCAAATTGGAACAAAATTTATTCCGGAAGCGATAGTTATCATGACCTGTTTTTTTTGAATGATAGCATCGGCTACATGACTGATGGGCACTATATTTTAAAAACAGTTGATGGTGGAATAACCTGGACCAAAGAGGTGAGTGTTCCGGGAATACGTTTCCTTGAATTACATTTTAGGGATGCGAATCACGGATGGGCTTGCGGAGATAATGGCGTCATTCTTAAGTATGAGAAATAAACTCTCTAATTTTGACCATAGCCCTGAATGTTCTTTCACCTTCTTTCAATTTTATCTTCATCCTGGCTTTCTTTTACACGCATTTTGAGCCATATGAAAGTAACAACATCCGAATTATCGACTACTAAAGACAGCCACAATTAATCATTCGAATCAAAAAATCAGTAATTAGTGGTCCTTCTTTCGCCTGATCCTCAATGTCGCATTTTTTTCAAGGCTGCTGGCCATCCGGATCTCGTAGCGTTTTTTCCCATCAGTGACGACCATCAATGCAGTATTCGGTGGAATAGCACCAAGATTATCGGCGAACATAGTGATCTCATTCACTTCCTTTGTAGTATCCAGGCCAACGTCAAAGTGGACAGATTTTGTGCTTAGCATCCTGTTGAAGGAAATGAGTTGATTATTGTAAAAAATGGAAATAGAATCACCATCAATTTCGCCATTATCATAGAAGTCCACCTTCAGTGAATCAGATGCAACAGTAATTTCATTGGCGACCACGTTTTCTCGTTTCTTATATTCCTCATCGACTACGTAGTTCACGACCTTCCTGGGGACGATGTTCACCGCCACAAGAGTATCCTCATAAGTCGGCTTCCAGACCTGGTAAGTTTCCTTGTAAAGTTTTATAGCCTGCATAATGGAGTCTTCCTTGCTGATGTCGGCATTGAATTTAAGGTTAAAGTTTACATCCGCGCATGTGTTTTGATAACCAGGCTTGCCGTGAAAGGTGCCAATAATGTTGGAACTGGCTTTCGACACCCGCAGTGTTGCAAAAAAATCCATGATACAATCCACTTCCATATCTTCCAGCGAGCCATGATAAGTAAGCGGTACATTAAATAACGACAATTCTCTTGTGAGCGAATTATAATTGCCGTTCACTTTTATGCTTCGATATGACCTCTTGAAATAATAGTTAATGATACCTTTCACCTGTGTCCTATTCTGGTGCAGGATCAATTCAACAAGATAATTATTGGTCGAGGTGTTTGATTTTACAAAAGCGCTGCCATACCAGTAGCCTGAAACAGATTGTGAAAATGCCTTCAGCGAGATGAGAACAAGAATAAGTAAAAAGGTTTTTTTCATAGTGTTCAAAAACAAAAATGTTATTCAATCTAAAACGTTATTCCAGCCAACTTATTTCCCGGAAACTCCAAAAGGACGCCTTCAAAAGACCTATTTGGACAGGTAACGTTTCATTTCTCTTTCGGTATCCCTTTGCTTTATAGTTTCCCGCTTATCATGTAGTTTTTTGCCCTTTCCGAGACCTATCTCCATTTTTGCAAGGTTTTTTTCAGTGAAATAGATACGAAGTGGCACCAGCGTATAACCCTTTTCCTTCAGCTTGGCTTCTAATTTCCTGATCTCTTTTTTTTGCAACAACAATTTTCGTTCACGCACCGGGTCGTGGTTATTGGCCGTTCCATGCGAGTATTCGGCTATATGTAGATTCTTTATCCACACCTCGCCTTTGTTTATCAAACAATAGCTATCATTAAAACTGGCCTTTCCTTCGCGCAATGATTTTACTTCGGTACCGGTTAATACAATTCCGGCATCGTATTTATTATCGATGAAATACTCAAAATAAGCCGGGCGGTTTTTGATCTCCGTCATTCGTTCTTTTTTTCCTGAACAGCAAATATAAGTTGCGAAGATTAGGTATCCAGCGATTAGCCCTACTATGGGCTGCCGTTGCGTCGCACTTTTGTACGCTTCGTTCGCTATGCAGCCAGGCATCCTCACTTGCTGATTGGAATTTTTATTTTATTCATTTTTTTCTTTCCCTTACCTTAAAGAAATTTTTTGTGCTATGAATTCAAACCCGAAGAATCGAAACCAATCCCGACGTGCTTTTATAAAGAATACTTCGATCATTGCTGGCAGTTTTTTTATCGTGCCACGTCATGTGCTCGGCCGTGGGTTTATTCCGCCCAGCGATAAGTTGAATATTGCCGGAATAGGCTGTGGTGGAAAGGCTGACGTGAATCTTCCGTATGCATTTAATAATGGTGGTGAGAATATTGGCGCTCTGTGCGATGTGGATGATCGCATGGCTGTAAAGGCAAGAAAGATGTGGCCGAATGCTCCTTACTACAGAGATTACAGGGAACTATTGGAAAAAGAAAAGGGCATTGATGCCGTCATCATAACCACCCCGGATCATATGCATGCCGTGATGTCGTTAGCTGCAATGCAGTTGGGAAAACATGTGTATTGCGAAAAGCCCTTAACGCACGATATCTATGAAGCAAGAATATTAACAGAGGCTGCGAAAAAATACAAGGTAGTTACACAGATGGGGAACCAGGGGAGCAGCGGCGATGATACACGGAATGTCGAAGCATGGGTACAGGGAGGAGTGATCGGTGATGTCCACACTGTGCATGTGTGGACAAATCGACCCGTTTGGCCGCAAGGCATTCCAACGCCTACCGGCAAGTTTGATATTCCCCCGGAACTGGATTGGAATCTTTGGTTAGGAACGGCGCCACAAAGGGACTTTAATCCAACCTATCTTCCCGCGACATGGCGCGGCTGGGTTGATTTTGGCACAGGCTCTCTGGGAGACATGGGCTGCCATTTTATTGATGTTCCGTACAGAACATTAAAACTGGGTTATCCAATTTCTGTTGAATGCAGCGTTGGTGGAGTGTGGACAGGATTTTTTAAAGAAGCAGTGTATACGGACAGCTATCCGCCTTCGGCAAAAATTCATATTCATTTCCCTGCGAGAGAAAAGATGGTACCGGTTGAACTGGTTTGGTATGACGGTGGAATAAAGCCTGAACGTCCTGCTGAACTTTTGCCCGATGAAGAAATGGGTGAAGACAGTGGCGGAATGATCTTCGAAGGAACAAAAGGAAAATTAATGGCTGGTTTATTTGGGAGAAACCCAACTTTACTTCCCTCGTCCAAAATGAAGGATGCGAAGTTGCCGAAAGCGACAAGGCCATTTGTTGATAGAGGTTCAGAGGGACATCAAACACAATGGACCAATGCCTGCAAAAAGGGTTACGGCGCTTATACAAGTTCTTCATTCGATCAATCGGGTCCTCTCACAGAAACGGTGATCATGGGAAATCTTGCTGTTCGTAGTTATAATTACAGTGAGAAAGATTCAAAAGGAAAT
>DASYSW010000453.1:0-10620 GCA_036002905.1 Chitinophagaceae bacterium | reverse complement strand
GGTTCGCTACCTATCCTGTAGTATTTGGGAACAACAGTCTTGGTGATAAAAGAATGGAAGGCGATCGCTGTACACCCGAGGGAAATTTTCATATCGTAGCAAAAAAAGTTCACGACAAGTGGGACAGGTTTATTGCACTTGATTATCCCACAAAAGATAGTTACGAAAAATTCAAAGAAAGAAAGTTACGCGGTGAAATACCGGCAAGCGCCCGTATTGGTGGAGGTGTCGGGATTCACGGCACGTGGCCCAATGACGATTACATCATCGACCGCTACAAAAACTGGACGAATGGATGTATTTCCATGAAAAATAAAGACGTGGAAGATCTTTATAGTTATCTTCCTGTGGGCACCAGCGTAACGATCAGGAAATAGCGATCATTTTGAGATAAATTCACTTACCTCCCGCCTCCATTTTACCGGATCTGCATTTAATAAAGACTGATGGATCGCGTGTTCATAAATGACCAACTTCTTTTTGGAGGAGGCGATATTCTCAAAAATAATATCCCGCTCAGCAGGGGAAGCAAATATGTCTGTTTCGCCGCATTGCATCAGCACCGGGCAATTTATCTTCTGAACGTATTTGTAAGTATCTTGTTTGTAGCCATTAAATCCGTGCTCAAAACTGGCCCAAAATGTCATAAAACTACCGAAGGGTCTTTCGGGAAAACCGATCATTTTTCCTCTCACTCCAACAAGTCTCTTAAAATTGCTAAATGGTATTTCGAGAATGATCCGCGACGGCTCGATATTATAATCATAAACGGCTTTCGTGATCACAACTGAGCCCAGCGAAATGCCATAAAGAATAATGTTTTTCTCCCCTTTTTTAAAAATGTATTCATAAGCCAGTTTCACATCTTCGGACTCATCAAAGCCCATTGTCGTAATATTCCCACCGCTCCGGCCATGAGCACGCAGGTCGACCAGCATAACGCTATATCCCAAAAATCTGAATTCATCTGCCTGTTTAAGAACAGTGGATTTATTGCCACCGAGACCATGAATAACAACAACGGTGCCTTTTGAGGAATCAACGGGAATATACCAGGCTTCCAATGATAAGCTATCTTTTGTAAAAAGATGAACTGTCTGATAAGGAACGTCAGGAGGTTCTTCAATAGTTATTTTACGATATACCGGCCCTTTAAACAGTCGCCATGTCTTTGCAAAAATGTTTCTTGACCGGGGTTCATCAATTGTTTTTGTTGTTGGTTCATAAAAATGCGTGAGCTTATACCCGTAGATGAAGCCACTAATATTGATCAATGCAAATTGAGCCACGCATACCCATAATAGCCATTTGAATACGGATCGCAGTCTTTTTCGCATATTGGCTTGTTAGTTAGGTGGCCTGAACTACAATTTTATAAAGGTTTTGGGTCCCCAGGAAAATATTTTTCTAGTTTTTTAATAGAAAAATAATAAGAGGTATGAATTTTGCTGCTTTGGGACAGTTTGTTCTGAACATATTGAGAAAAACCTTTTAAAGCAGCTTCATCCCTTAAGCTGCTTTTTAATTTTCAGAATCTACAGTCTTCCATTTTTGATTTCTTCAACGACAGCCGGGTCAAGTAGTGTGGTGGTGTCACCCAAATTACTTGTCTCACCCTCAGCGATCTTCCGGAGAATTCTTCTCATTATTTTACCGCTTCGTGTTTTAGGAAGGCCAGTCACAAATTGGATCTTATCGGGTTTTGCAATAGGGCCGATGATCCGTGAGACGGTAAGAGCGATGTCTTTCTTTGTGAGGTCAGGGTCTCCATGAACTGATTCAGCAATCACATAGGCGTAGATTCCCTGTCCTTTTATATCATGATGGTATCCTACCACTGCACTTTCGACAACACCTGCATGCATGTTGATGGCATTTTCTACTTCGGCTGTACCGATTCGATGCCCACTCACATTTAAAACATCATCGACCCGACCTGTGATGCGATAATTGCCATCAGCATCCCTCAGACACCCGTCGCCAGTAAAATATAGATTCTCGTAAGCAGCAAAATAATTTAATCGACACCGCTCGTGATCGCCATAGGTAGTCCGTAAAATTCCGGGCCAGGGAAATTTGATACAGAGGTTCCCGGCAGCCTCGGAGTTTTCATTTACTTTTCCATTTTCATCTACTATCGCCAATTGCACGCCCGGCAGAGGCAAGGTTGCGTAGGTAGGCTTAGAAGGCGTTACTCCGGCAAGATTAGAGATGAGAATTCCGCCCGTCTCAGTTTGCCACCATGTGTCTACGACGGGGCAATTCCTCTTTCCAACGTTCTCATCGTACCAATGCCAGGCTTCTTCGTTAATGGGTTCGCCTACAGTTCCTAATACTTTCAATGAGTCAAGTTTCTTGTTCTCCAGCGGTTCCTTACCACAACCCATTAAGGAACGGATAGCTGTTGGAGCTGTATAAAGCACATTGACCTTGTATTTATCAACGATCTCCCAAAATCTTCCCGGATCAGGCCAGGTAGGCACGCCTTCAAACATTAGTGAAGTAGCTCCGGCGCCAAGAGGTCCGTAAACAATATAGCTGTGCCCGGTTATCCATCCAATATCAGCCGTACAGAAATGAATATCGCCGGGATTATATTGAAAGACGTTTACAAAAGTATAGGTGGTCCAAACCATATAACCACCACAGGTATGAACAACTCCTTTTGGCTTTCCTGTAGAACCCGAAGTGTATAAGATGAAGAGCATGTCTTCGGCGTCCATTTCCTCCGCGGAACAATCAGGATTGCCCATTGTTTCTACTTTTTTTATTTCGTCCTCCCACCAAACATCACGACCCTTGATCATGCTTACCGCCGTTCTTGTTCTCGTTAATACAATTACCCTTTTTACAAACTTGCATTGAACGAGGGCATCATCGATCACCGTTTTTAATGGGATCTCTTTGTTGCCCCGGAACGCTCCATCACAAGTAATCACAAATTCTGCATTGGCATCCTGCAAGCGGTCAGCAATGCTTTGTGCACTAAAGCCGCCAAAAATCACTGAGTGAATGGCACCTATTCTTGCACAGGCTAAGATGGCAATGGCCAATTCAGGAACCATTCCCATATAAATGCAAACGCGGTCGCCTTTCCTGACTCCATTATTTTTCAGAACATTGGCAAATTGCATCACTTTAAAATGCAGGTCGCGATAAGTAAGAATGCGATGATGCTCTTCCGGGTCATTCGGTTCCCAAATTATCGCGGGACGATTACCAAGTGTTCCTAAATGCCTGTCAAGACAATTCTCGGTAATATTAACCTTCGCATTGATGAACCATTTTATTTTTGGTTCCTTGAAATTCCATTCGAGCACTCTGTCCCATTTCTTTCTCCATAAGAAACTGGAGCCAACATCGGCCCAAAAACCTTCGGGATCATCGACACTTTTTTTATAGGCTTTTCTGTATTCATCAAACGAAGAGATCTGAAAGGAATATGACATAGCTAATCGATTATAAGTTCAGAGTATGAGTCCTTCGGACCCGCAGCAGTAAACTAAATGCAAAAATCAATTTTGGATTTCAAATTTAAGATTTGAAATTTTATTTGGTTGTTGAAATTTGGCCCTTGTTTTTTGTATCTTAAATCCATGAATCAACCAGCTAACGAAGTCCAAAGTATCCGCAAGATCATTACTGCTTCCTCGGTAGGTACTTTAATTGAGTGGTATGATTTTTACATTTTTGGAAGTCTTGCCACCGTTATCGCCAGCCAGTTTTTCCCGAAAACAAACCCAACAGCAGCTTTGCTTTCCACTCTGGCCACATTTGCGGCGGGATTTATTGTGCGCCCTTTCGGTGCCCTGGTGTTCGGAAGACTCGGAGATATCATTGGTCGCAAATACACCTTTCTTTTAACGCTCATCATCATGGGCAGTTCCACATTTGCAATTGGTCTTGTCCCGGGTTATCAGACCATTGGTTTTGCAGCACCAATTATTGTACTCATACTTCGACTATTACAAGGACTGGCATTAGGAGGTGAGTATGGAGGCGCTGCTACGTACGTTGCAGAACATTCATCACCCCACCGGAGAGGATTTTTTACTTCCTGGATCCAAACAACGGCAACACTCGGTCTGTTCTTGTCACTAGGCATTATATTAATCACCCGCCACAGTCTCGATGCGGATAGGATCAAGTCGATCGCAAAATTCGATGACTGGGGATGGCGTATTCCATTCCTTGTTTCTATTTTTCTTGTGATAGTTTCTGTGTACATACGACTAAAGATGAAAGAATCGCCATTGTTTGCGAAACTGAGAACAGAAGGCAAAACTTCAGTAAACCCATTGAAAGAAAGTTTTGCGCATCGCTCCAACTTAAAAATGGTGCTGCTTGCTTTATTTGGAGCCACTATGGGACAAGGTGTGGTTTGGTACACGGGCCAGTTCTATGCACAATCGTTTATCGAGAGTATTTGCAAAGTAGATTATGATCAGTCACGAACGATTTTTCTATGGGCCATTTTATTTGCAACTCCCTTCTTTGTCGTATTCGGAAACTGGAGCGACAAAGTCGGAAGAAAATGGATCATGCTAGTTGGCATGCTCCTGGCCGTCATTACTTATCGCCCGCTTTTTGGAAAACTATTTTCTATTGCTGATGAAAAAATCAAAACCGAGGTTGTTGATGAAAAGCAAATCAACACATCCATTAAGCCTATTGCCAGCGATGGTAATTCGTTGAGAACGATAGGTACCAAACATTTTTTTGATGATGGTACCGTGTTAACCGAAACAAAAACAGACACTGTTTATGCTGAAGCAGGGAAGACCACACAAAAACCCGCGATAAAGGTTTCAAAACTGCTTCCCACAAAAAGCTATTGGATGATGGTTGGGATCGTATTTGTTATGATCGTCTATGTAACGATGGTATACGGGCCGATCGCTGCATTCTTAGTCGAGCTGTTCCCCACAAGAATCCGCTATACCTCTATGTCTCTGCCTTATCATATTGGCAATGGCATCTTCGGAGGACTGACGCCATTTATTGCCCTCTTACTTACCACGATTTATACGGGTGATAAATTGGTTGGCCTTTACTATTCAATAATCGTCGCCGGGCTTTGCTTCCTGATTGGCATTTTGTACTTGAGAAATAAGATCGATCGTGATGTGAATGATTAATTTCAAAATTCAATTCAATGAATGCATTAAAAAGACTCTCGGGAATACTGTGGATAATTGCAGGACCCCTTGCCATTTTCTACCTCGTAAGAACCGCTATTAGCGAGATAAATAAAAAACCGGTCATCGATACAAAAATACAATGGGCCGTATTTGTTATTGTTTTTATACCTATAGCAATCGGTATTATCATATTTGGCTTTTATGCTATCAAAGGTGAATACGATCATCTGCCAGGCAGTTCATCAGACCTTGCTGATTAAGATCAATGGACCTCTTAAATCTGTATTAATTTATTTAATTTCTTGCCCGGATATTTTGTTTAGAGTTGATTCATCTTATTTTTGCAGACCTAAGGAGAAATAAATGGTTTCATTGAAGTCTGTCATCTCAAGCTTATTCATGATAATGGCCCTATTGTGGCTAACGGTAAGCACTCCTTTTGTATTTGCATCCCAGCAGGCTCAGCAAAAAGAAATTCAGAAACAAACGGGAAGTAGCGAGGATCGGAACCCTTTTTCAACTACTACCGAGGAAAAAAATGAAAGCAGTGCAAGCACCCTCTCTGAATATCTTCACGACCTGAATTCCATGACCCACCATTTTATTGTGCTTACTAGGATCTACAAATGCCATACCTCTGACTTGTATTACGCCTATCACCCTGAACTGCTTTCTCCCCCTCCCGAAGTATAATTAGCTACTACGTTTATCTTTTTGCGATTGCTTTTGCTGTTGAACACAATTCTCCAGACAAGCAGTTTATTTATTCATTAAACTAATTATACATGAAACGTGCAAATTTCTATTTGAAAAATATAGGATCGGACCTTCCTGCGTCAATTGTTGTTTTCCTCGTGGCGCTACCATTGTGCCTTGGAATCGCACTCGCCTCCAATGCGCCGTTGTTTAGCGGAATTATTGCGGGCATCATCGGTGGAATTGTTATTGGTTCATTGAGTGGCTCGCAATTGAGTGTTAGCGGGCCTGCAGCAGGATTGACAGCCATTGTATCCGTGGCCATCTTAAAATTACCTGCGTTTGAGTCTTTCCTTTTGTCAGTCCTCATTTGCGGAGCATTACAGATCGTATTAGGTTTTATCAGGGCCGGTGTTATTGGCGACTATGTCCCAAATTGTGTTATTAAAGGCATGCTGGCCGCAATTGGATTGATCCTGATCTTAAAGCAATTCCCTCATTTGGTTGGCTACGATTCAAATTTCGAAGGTGATGAGAGTTTTAAACAGAGCAATAATGAAAATACTTTTTCGGGAATTATACATGCTTTCAGATTCATCACTCCTGTTGCAGTGCTTATCGGGGCGATCGGTTTACTCTTTCAAATATCCTGGGAAAAGTTTACGGCAAAGAAAAAAGGATTTATAAAATTGATACCGGCACCTCTGATCGTTGTGCTGACTGGAATACTTATCAGTGAATTTTTTAAAAATAACGGAGCCGCATATGCAATAGATCCCAAACACATGGTCTCCATTCCGGTTGCTGAATCAGCTGCGGGGTTTCTTTCATTTTTTACCTTTCCTGACTTTAGCAGCTTCCTGAATAAGGATGTTTGGATCACGGGTATTACCCTGGCCCTGGTGGCCAGCCTCGAAACATTGTTGAGCATCGAAGCAGTTGACGACCTCGATCCGTATCAACGGGTAACGAATAAAGAAAGAGAATTAAAAGCGCAGGGGGTGGGCAATATGATCTCAGGGTTGATAGGTGGTTTACCGATTACATCTGTCATTGTGCGTTCCTCTGCCAATGTAAATGCCGGCGCAAAGAGCAAAATGTCCACTGTGTATCATGGTGTCCTTTTATTGGTTTGTGTTGCACTCATTCCCGGAATTCTTAACCTCGTGCCCAAAGCGTCATTGGCAGCTATTTTAATTTACACAGGTTATAAATTGGCAAAACCATCGCTATTCAAAACGTATTATAAAAAGGGATGGGATCAATTTCTTCCTTTTGTGATAACCATTGGAGCAATCTTGCTAACCGATCTCCTGGTTGGGATTCTCATAGGAATTGGCGTTGGAATATTCTTTGTTGTCCGAAGCAATTTCAAAACATCTGTTTTTATTGTTCATGACCATAATAAATATTTATTCAGGCTGCGAAAGGATGTATCTTTTCTCAATAAACCTGCTCTAAAAAATAAATTAGAAGAGGTTCCGGAAAATTCATCTGTACTGATCGACGCAACGCGTGCTGATTTTATTGACAGGGATATCATAGAGGTGATCGAAGACTTTATGATACATGCACCACTTAAAAACATAAGAGTAGAGCTGAAGAAGAGCCGGTACAAAAGTCAGGGCTTTAAAAATAAGCTCTTAATAAATAGTGACGCAAAAATCCCTGCTTACCAGGTACTAAAAGGCCAGGAATCTTAATTTTATTACTTTAAAGATGGACATATGCATTCATACGAAAAATTATTGCTGGAAAATAAAGCATGGGCAGCTGAAAAAAAATCAGAAGACCCCGAATATTTTGAAAGATTGTCTCATTTACAAACTCCGGAATTTCTATGGATCGGCTGTAGTGATAGTCGCGTACCTGCAAATGAGATCACGGGCACACAACCGGGTGAGATCTTTGTTCACCGCAACGTAGCTAACCTTGTGGTGAATACGGACGTGAATTTGCTCGCTGTCCTGGATTATGCGGTCACTCATTTACAAGTAAAGCATGTTATAGTCTGCGGTCACTATGGGTGTGGAGGGATAAAGGCTGCTGCTACTAAGATAGATTACAAGCCAGTTTTAAATATGTGGTTGCGAAATATCAAAGACGTGATGCGGCATCACAGGGAGGAGCTGGAAAATGTGAACGATGAGGAAAATCGTCTCGACAGGCTGGTAGAATTAAATGTCCAGGAGCAGGTATACAACCTGGCAAAAACAACGATCATCCAGAGGTGTTGGGAAAAAGAAAAGCGCCCCGATCTTCATGGTTGGGTCTATGGCTTGAAAGACGGGATCATCAAACCAGTGTTCGAAATGAAAGCCGGTTCGCCTATTGATCCACTTTATAAATACGAAAAGCTTTAATCCCATGCGTTTTTGCATTGTTAGTTTAACTGTCCTTTACTTGTTTTCCTGTAAAAATTCGTCGCAGGATAAAAAAAGGGAGGAAAAATCACAAGATTGGGGTTTATTACAATTTGTCAAGGCTGACGAAGTAAATCCCATTCTTGCTCCTGATTCAACCGCAGAATTTTTTTGCCCGGTGAGGAAAGAAAAGTTAAAATGGGAGGAGAAGGATGTTTTTAACCCTGCAGCTGTTGTAAAGAATGATACCGTTTTTCTTTTATACAGGGCAGAGGACAAAATTGGAAAGTTTGCAGGTACCTCCAGAATTGGATTGGCCTGGAGTAACGATGGTTTGCATTTCACTAGGCTTCCTTTACCGGTCTTATATCCAGACAACGACTCTTTAAAAAAATATGAATGGGAAGGTGGTTGCGAGGACCCAAGGATCGTGGAAGACGACAAGGGTACTTACTATCTTACTTACACAGCATATGACGGAGACAAAGCAAGATTGATGGTAGCTTCATCAACTAATCTAATCCAATGGATCAAACATGGGCTTGCATTCGCTAATGCTTTCGATGGTAAGTATATAAATGAATGGAGCAAGTCCGGCTCGATTGTTTGCAACTATGAGAATGGAAAGGCTGTCGCAACAAAGATCAACGGCAAGTACTGGATGTATTGGGGTGATACAAACATCTTTCTTGCCTCATCTGAAGATCTCATTCACTGGATGCCTGTTGAAAGCAATGACGGGAAATTGCTAATTGTATTTGGACCACGCAAAGGAAAATTTGACAGCGATCTTGTAGAACCAGGGCCACCGGCTATGTCAGCTGATTCAGGAATTGTGTTGATATATAACAGCCGTAATGTTCCTGCAAAAGGAGACAGCAGTTTGGCCGAGGGCACCTACACAGCCTCACAAATCTTGCTTGATAAAAATGATCCCTCAAAGGTGTTGCAAAGAATGGACACATACTTTATCAAACCCGACAAGCCCTATGAAATATCGGGCCAGGTGAATCATGTTTGTTTCTTGGAAGGATTAGTGAACTATAAGAATAAATGGTTCCTATATTACGGAACAGCAGATTCAAAGATCGCAGCGGCAGTAAAATAATCTCTCACTGATTTCACAGACTGGCACAGATTATTTTGCAACGTAACCAGCTTATCTGTGTAAATCCGTGTAATCTGTGAGAACGCAAGTGAGCGATTGCGTTGTTTTTCCACATTGAGACGTTACTTTTGTTTTATGTCGATAGAAGTAAAGAATCTTTTGAAGGTTTATGGTGAGCAAAAAGCCGTAAATAATATTTCATTCACTGTTGACAAGGGCGAGATCGTTGGTTTCCTGGGACCCAATGGAGCCGGTAAATCTACCACGATGAAAATCATCACAGGTTACCTGCCGCAGGATGGTGGCGAAGCATTTGTTTCAAATATCAGCGTAACGAAGGAGCCATTGACAACAAAAAAGAAGATTGGCTATTTGCCTGAGGCAAATGCATTGTATTACGACATGTATGTGAGAGAGTACCTTGGTTTTATTGCAGAGGTTCACTCAGTCAGCGGTCGGCAGTTGGCGGTAAGCAAAGTGATTGACATGGTTGGGTTAACTCCTGAATCAAGGAAAAAAATCGGTCAACTTTCCAAAGGTTATAAACAAAGGGTGGGATTAGCGGCTGCGCTGATTCATGATCCCGAGGTGTTGATCCTTGATGAACCAACAAGCGGGCTTGATCCAAACCAAATTGTAGAGATAAGAGAAGTGATCAGGCAGCAGGGAAAAAATAAAACGGTTTTGTTCTCCTCGCACATTTTACAGGAAGTGGAGGCAATTTGCGACAGGGTTATCATTATTAACAAAGGTGAAATTGTGGCCAACGACAAGTTAAGCAATCTGCAAAAAGGTAACAGGGATCAACACATCGTCGTTGTAAGTTTTAATGAACCCGTTGACAAAGCACTACTTGGCAGGATCAGTGAAGCAGATGCTGTTGAACAACTACAACCCACAAACTACCGGATCCAAACTTCAAACCCCGACTCTGTAAGAAAACAAATTCTGGAAATCTCCTTGCAGAATAATCTCAACATCGTTTCTTTGCAAAGCGAAAACCAAAGTCTTGAAGAAGTGTTCAGATCACTTACTCAAAAAGCTGAATAGAATTACTGAACGCACAAGAGAGTGACACAACGAAAGTCAAATAGAATCACGAAAGCTTGCTCCAAAAACAAACTTCAAACAACTAAACTGTAAATCAAATCATGAGTTACATTTCCGAAATTTTTGCAAGACAAATATTAGACAGCCGCGGTAATCCCACTGTTGAAGTTGATGTTTTAACAGATGAAGGTGCACTGGGACGTGCAGCAGTCCCCAGCGGCGCAAGTACCGGTGCACATGAAGCGGTTGAACTGCGCGACGG
>DASYSW010000452.1:0-4224 GCA_036002905.1 Chitinophagaceae bacterium | reverse complement strand
CCGCCACTTTCCATCGTTGCCATATTCTTACCGGTTTGTTTAAAGACAATCGCGCTCAGTTTTGTCAATGAAGCTTCCAATTTTTTCACATCACCGGGGCCAGCGCCTTTTTGTGGACCAAATACGGCTGCAGCGCCATCTTTTCCCAGCAAAATATTTTTTACATCACAAAGCACGACTATTTTGCAATCGTTCACTTTCTGATCCCCTCCTGAAAAGTCAATTGTTTCTAAATCAACAAGGGTTTCAGGCATATTGATCAACTGTGTTCCATTCCTGTCTAAAAACCGAAAGCCAAGCGCCTCCAATAATCCAACCGCTCCATCCACAGTTGCACTTCCTCCTATACACATGATGATCTTGCTTACTCCCTTATCCAGCGCATTTTTTATCAGTTCTCCGGTTCCGAAAGAACTTGTGTGCAAAGGATCCAGTTCATTTGACTGAAGTAATCGCAGACCTGACGCATTCGCCATTTCAATAACCCCGGTGCGGCCACCTTCTGTCAATCCGAATGACGAAGAGATTTTTCTCATCAGCGGATCGTGCACCGTTGCATGGATCGTGCTGCCATTATAATAATTCAGTAGTAACTCTGCCGTCCCATCTCCGCCATCGCCAACAGGAAAGCAATCGATAGAGCATTGAAGTTTACTCTCCTCCAATCCTTCTTTGATCGCTCCGGCAACATCTTCGGCAGCGAGGCTGTTTTTAAATGCATTTGGTGCAACAAGAATTCGCATCGTTCTATAATAACAATAATGATAAAATATAAACTACCACCAACGTTACTGAACCCATCAGGAGAGTGGCGACAGAATATGTTCTCAGCATTGTTTTCATTTCCAATCCCGAGAATTTCGATATTACCCAGAAATAAGCATCATTGGCATGAGAGATCATCATCGAACCCGCTCCCATCGATAGAACTGAAAGCAATCTCCCTCTTTCAGAATCCAGGCCCAATGCCGGCAACAACGGTAAAACAATTGACGATGCGGTAATGATCGCTACAGTAGAAGAACCCTGGGCCGTCTTTAAAATGAATGTAAGTAAGAAAGGAAAAAAGATACCCATAGCACGGAGATCGATCGTTTCGCTAAATTGTTCACCGATCCTTGCTGCAGCAAGTACAGCACCAAATGCACCTCCTGCACCGATGATCACTAAAATTCCTCCGGCTTTTTCGGCACTTTCCGTCAACAATTTACTTACATGTGGCTTCGTCAACTTATGGAAGTTACCGAACACCAGTAGGATCCCAACAGATAGCGCCATGATCGGCTCACCCAACACTGAAAATATTTTCTGCAAAAATGAATTGCTATTTTTTTCAATAACAAAAAAAGAATTGATAGTAATGAGAATGATTGGAACAATTACTGGAAGAAAAGCCATGATTACCGACGGCGCAGGTCCATGATCTATGTGCTCACCCGTGGCAGCAACGTGTGGCAATTTTTTGCCTGCATAACGGGACCATACATGACCCATGATCATTCCTGGTATCGCAACTGCTGTTCCGATCAAAATTAACTTACCCAGATCGACACCTATGGTTACAGCGGCTGCTGTTGCACCGGGATGCGGAGGGATCAGGCAATGAACAGAATACAAACCAGTAGCCAGAGATAAAGCCATTGTCACAACAGAGATCCCTGTTCGTTTGGCGAGCGATTGATTCAATCCGCTCATTACGATATAACCTGAATCACAAAAAACCGGCAGGCCCACTACGAATCCTGCAATGCTCATTGCCAACGATGTCCTGCGTTCGCCTGTCTGTCTGATAATATAATTTGCCATTAGCCGCGTAGAGCCACTGTGTTCCAACAAAACTCCCAATGTAGTTCCGAGCACAATTATAAACCCAAGTGATTGCATGATCCTGCCGAAGCCTTCCTTAATAGCAGTAAGGATTAATGCAAACGGTAACTCAACTCCTAGCCCAACAATAAAGCAAGCGATCAACAGGGCAAAAACAGCGTGTACACGGTACTTTGCCGTGAGTAAGATAATGACTGCAATACCTACCAATAGAAAGGAAAATGACTGTGCGAAAGATGCTGTCATGAAAAAAAATTGACAAACTCTTTATAAAATGTACACACAATTACCGGATCTCAATATCAAAATTTACCAGTTCGCGAAATTGATGAAGGCGTTTGTCGATGTCTTCCTTTGAAATTTCTTTAAGCCTGTTGGGACCAAATTTTTCCACGCAAAAACTTGCCATCGCACTGCCGACGATGATAGCCGTTTTCATATTTTCAAACGATATGTCCTTTGTTTTTGCGAGGTGGCCAATAAAACCGCCGGCGAATGTATCACCAGCGCCTGTCGGGTCGAATACTTCCTCCAATGGAAGAGCTGGAGCAAAGAAAACTTTATCGCCATGAAAAAGCAATGCCCCATGTTCGCCCTTTTTTACGATCAAAAATTTGGGGCCCATGTTTAAGATGGCCTTTGAGGCTCTTACAAGAGAATACTGCCCACTCAACTGTCTCGCCTCCGCATCATTTATTAGTAGTACATCTATTTTCTTTAATACATTTTCTAAGTCCGGCATCGCGGATTCCATCCAAAAATTCATTGTGTCCATCACGATGAGTTTCGGGCTTTTCAATTGCTTTATCACATTCATCTGCACGGTCGGTTGCAGATTGCCGAGCATTACGAATTCCGAGTCCAGGTAACTGCCAGGTAGTGTAGGATCAAAATCAGCAAGGACATTAAGATCAGTTACCAGTGTATCACGACTGTTCATGTCCTCGTGATAACGCCCGCTCCAGAAAAACGATTTTTTATTCTTTACAACCCGGACCCCATCCATTACCACCCCACGAGTCTTGAGTTCGTTTATTTCTTCTTCGGGGAAATCGTAGCCAATAATTGAAACCTGGTTAATGGGTTGAATAAAATTACTGGCGGCATAAGCCGCATAGGTAGCGGAGCCCCCAACAATTTGATCAATCTTACCAAAAGGAGTTTCAATTGCATCAAAAGCCATAGTACCAACAACGATCAGGGACATTTTATATCAAATTTTAAAGGTTCATTAAAAACGGGGCGAAAATAGACAGTAATTGAGAAATTTAAGCCTCTGCAATCAGAAAGAGGCATTTTCACAATTAATTGGCCTCTCATTATTCACAATTACCCGAAGGTCCCTGGACTCCATTGGAGAGGCCTTAGAACACTATTCATTATCTTTGAGCATGGCTCAACCACTCCGTCGCAAATCTTCAAAGAGGGAGGTCATCTTAATCAGGGCGGCAACCATGTTCAAGGACAAAGGCTTTGCTGCTTCCTCGATGCGGGACCTTGCGGAAACAGTGGGTATCGAAGCGGCCAGCCTTTACAATCACATTAAATCAAAATCGGAAATTTTACAGGAGATCATTTTTCACGCGGCGGCTGAATGCAATCTTCAATTGGACGAAGTGGATGCCGAAGGGAAATCGTCGTTGAAAAAAATTGAAGAGATCATTCGATTTCATGTGCAGATGATGTTAACCAGGTTTGAAGAATATCATGTGATGACGCATGAATGGATCCATCTTTCAGAACCTCATCTCGCCAATTTTATTAATCTCCGTCGTAATTATGTACAACGACTCGAAGCGATCGTCGAGCAGGGAATAAAAAACAAAGAGATGAAACCAGTTATTCCTTATGTAGCCGTTCTGACCATCCTTTCTGCTGTTCGTGGCCTGGAATTTTGGCACCGCAGTCAAAAAAAATATTCTCCCCAGCAAATGGAAGATAACATGGTGACCCATTTAATTACCGGGTTACAGTCTTAAAGAATAAAAGAATATGGAATAGAAAGTCCCATTCTCACATTCTGAATTCTATATTCTGAGTTCTATCCTCTTACCTTTGAGCATGTCAATTCATTTTCACAAGCTTGTTGTAAAAGAGGTAAGAAGAGAGACCCCCGAATGCGTTTCTGTACTGTTTGATATTCCTGAAGAAATAAAAAGAGACTTTGAATTCAAGCAAGGACAGAGTCTTACCATGAGAGCATTCCTGGATGGTGATGAGGTACGAAGAACATATTCAATTTGTGGCTCGCCGCTGGATAATGAATGGAGAGTAGCCATAAAAAAACAGGAAGGTGGCTTATTTTCAAACTTCGCTAATGAACAATTAAGAAAGGGAGACGTACTTGAGGTAATGCCACCGGTGGGAAAATTTTATACTCAGCTCGATCCGCAGCAA
>DASYSW010000451.1:0-4753 GCA_036002905.1 Chitinophagaceae bacterium | reverse complement strand
GAAAGTCAAAAGAGAAATGGGTTGAAATGAAGGTATGATTCCACGCAAAGGCGCAAAGAAAACGCAAAGTCGCTATGTACTCCGAAAATGATTTGGCCGCAAAGGTCGTCGATGTTTGTTTCAAAATTCATACAATGTACGGACCTGGTTTATTCGAGAGTGTATACGAAGAAATATTTTGTCACGAGTGGAATAAAGAAACCATTCCGTACACAAGACAATCAGGGATTAAGGTTATTCATGAAGGAGTCGATATGGGAATTGGGTTTGTTCCGGATTTAATTATCGATAACAAAATTATTCTTGGGTTAAAGTCCGTTGAAGCTTTGGCCGAGGTACATTACAAACAACTACTTACCTATTTAAGACTAACTAAACTAAAATTAGGATTGTTGATTAATTTCAATGTTCCTTTGATTAAGAATGGGTTCATCGAATCGTAAACAATCTATAAAACTTTGCGCCTTAGCGAAACTTTGCGTCTTGGCGTGAAATAAATTTAATTATGACTACAGTTAAAGGTCCCGCTATTTTTTTAGCACAGTTCATGGGCGATCAACTACCGTTTAATGACCTGAAATCAATTTGTAAATGGGCAAAGAGTTTGGGATTTGTGGGTGTGCAAATTCCAACCTGGGATCCGAGATGCATCGACCTGCAAAAAGCCGCTGAAAGCAAAACGTATGCGGATGAATTAAAAGGCACCCTTAAAGAATGCGGAGTGGAAATAACGGAACTCTCTACACATCTGCAGGGACAATTAGTCGCGGTCCATCCTGCCTACGACAGTTTATTTGATGGTTTTGCTCCTGCGAATGTCCGCGGAAATCCAAGGGCAAGAAACGAGTGGGCCATACAACAACTCAAATGGGCAGCGAAAGCTTCGCAAAATTTGGGATTAAATGCACACGCTACATTCAGTGGCGCATTACTCTGGCAAACGGTTTATCCCTGGCCGCAACGTCCGGCAGGTCTTGTGGAAACGGGATTTAAAGAATTGGCCAATCGCTGGTTGCCGATATTAAATGTGTTTGATGAAAATGGAGTGGATGTGTGTTACGAAATTCACCCCGGTGAAGATCTGCATGATGGGATCAGCTACGAAATGTTTTTGGAAAAAGTAAACCAGCATCCAAGGGCATGCCTGCTCTATGATCCATCACATTTTGTTTTGCAGTGTCTCAATTATCTTGACTATATCGATAACTATCATGAGCGGATACGGATGTTTCATGTGAAGGATGCCGAATTCAATCCGACGGGTAAACAGGGAGTGTATGGTGGTTACCAGGGCTGGATCGACCGCGCCGGAAGATTTCGCTCATTAGGAGATGGGCAGGTTGACTTCAAATCGATATTCAGCAAACTGGCGCAGTACAATTATAAAGGCTGGGCCGTGCTGGAGTGGGAGTGTTGCATCAAAAATTCAGATGACGGGGCAAAGGAAGGAGCCGTGTTTATCAGGGATCATATCATCCGCGTTACAGAAAGGGCATTTGATGATTTTGCAAGCGCCGGTCGCGACGAAAAATTAAATCGTTCCATTTTAGGATTGGATAAATAACTTTACACAGTTTTAATTCTTAAACAAACTAAAAAATGAAAAAACTTTTTTTATTGCCTGGTTTGATGTTGGCGCTTGCTTGCAATAATAGTAGTGACAATGCAAAAAAGGCAGCAGACACCACTACCACGGCAAAAACCAATGACCTTTCAAATAACCCTGATTACCAAAAAGGCTTAGAACTGGTAGCGAAGAATGACTGCTTCACCTGTCACCAGATCGATGACAAGCTAAACGGACCTCCCTATCGTGAAGTAGCAAATAAATATGCAAGTTATCCCGACACGATCATCAACCATCTTGCTCACAAAATCATCAGCGGGGGCAATGGAGTGTGGGGTGAAGTCATGATGACTCCGCATCCTTCACTTTCTGAGACCGATGCTGAAGCCCTTGTGAAATATATTCTGTTATTAAAAAAATAAATTTCATGCAAAAACTTTGGATGATCGCTTGCGCCGCTTTCATTGTTTCATGTAACTCTCAAAATAGCAGTACCAATTCAACGGAAATGAAAACTGATTCGACCCAAACAACCGCTGACTCAACATCAAATGATGGATGGATATCGCTGTTCGATGGAAAGACTACAAATGGGTGGCATAAATATGGTGGCGGCCCGGTAGGTTCCGGATGGAAAGTACAGGACGGAGCAATTTATCTTGACACCACTGTAAAGGTGAATGGAAAGAGAGATGGCGGTGATATTGTGACAGAGGAAGAATTTGAAAATTTTGATTTGAAACTAGAGTGGAAAATTGCAAAGAATGGAAACAGTGGGATCATGTTTTGTGTGCACGAGGATACAACAAAGTATAAGGCCCCTTACGAAACCGGTCCCGAAATGCAGGTGCTGGATAATGATGGCCACCCGGATGGCAAAATCAAAAAACACCGCGCCGGTGATCTGTATGACCTGATATCCTGCAGCAAGGAGACTGTGAAACCGGTAGGAGAGTGGAACCAGGTTGAAATAAAACTGCTGAACGGAAAACTTGATTTTTATCTCAACGGAGAAAATGTGGTATCCACTACAATGTGGGATGACAGCTGGAATAAATTAGTTGCCGGGAGTAAATTTAAAGCAATGCCTGGCTTTGCCACCTTTAAAAAAGGGCATATCGATCTGCAGGATCACGACTGTATGGTCTGGTACCGTAATATTATGATCAAGAAATTGTGAATGGTAAGTGGTGAATGGTGAGTGGTGAGTGGTGAGTGGTGAGTGGGATTCTTTAGTTAATCTGACGTTTGACGGCTTACGATTGGCCATTGACAATTCACAATTAACGTAGTATCTTTCGCCTGTTCGAGCCGCATGAGACTGTGCATGATCAAGATTGAATAAAGTCCTCAATCTATTAATAAACCCTCCGAATTTTTTTCGGACTAAAACTAACATCATGAACGCAGATCTTTTCTCGCAGGTCAACTGGCTTGCCGTCCTCGTAGGCGCACTTGCTTACTTTTTTTTAGGAGCTATCTGGTATTCAGCTTTATTCAGAAATGCATGGATCAAGGCTACCGGCGCGAATATGAATGATCCGAATGCACGAAAAGGATTTGCCGGCATTCTGATTGGTTCCTTTATCACCATCGTTATTACCAGTATTGGATTAGCCCTCATCATTACCAGGGTTCAATCCACTGGCTGGATGACGGGAGCCAAGATCGGGCTCATTGGAGGGATTTGTTTTTCCGCGGCTACTATCTGCAACTCATATTTGTATGAGAAAAGACCAATAGCGCTGTCTGCTATCAATAGTCTCTACAATGTTGTTGGATGTGTCATAGCGGGGATCATCATTGCTGTCTGGCATTGAATGGTGAGTGGTGAGTTGGGTATCATTACTCAACCTTCCCAATTTTCATTAAACTTCTGCCACCGTCGTGACACCTGGATGAGTTGAAGAAAATTTTCAAGTAAAAACTTTGGGCCTTTTGAACGATTGAACTCTGGAACCTTTATTCCACTTTTGTAATTTTCAAAACATTGGTGGGTAAGTGCAGGTGTACCGGTGTACTTCCGGTGCTGACGGCTACATTTCCTGTTTTAATAAATCCACGTTCTTGCAGGATATCAATTTGATCCTGGAAAATATCATCCAGGCTTTCTTCTTCGTCATAATAAAAAGCGCGAACACCCCAGCTAACACTTAACTGGTTAACCAGCGAACGTTCTTTGGTAAAAATATACAGGGGAGCTTTTGGGCGATAACTGCTTAACATAAAACCTGTGTACCCACTCTGCGTCATCCCGATCAACGCATCGGCGTTACAATCTTTTGCAAGATTGCAGGCATTGTAACAAATGGCATCACTAAGAAAAGATGGCGAATGCGGCTGTGGTTGCAACACCTCTTCAAGGTTGTAGCGATAATCAGTGCGCTCAACTTCCATGATAATTTTTCTCATGGTCTCTACTACCAATGTAGGATGTTGGCCCGTCGCTGTTTCTCCGCTTAGCATTACGGCGTCGGCGCCTTCGAGCACCGCATTGGCTACGTCAGTTATCTCACTTCTGTTTGGCTTTGTGCGTTCGATCATACTTTCCATCATTTGTGTCGCAACAATGACGGGTTTTGCGCGATGAAGACATTTCCGAATGAGTTGTTTCTGAATAAGCGGAACTTGTTCAATAGGCAGTTCAACCCCGAGATCGCCACGTGCCACCATGATACCGTCAGACTCCACAATGATATCCCTGATATTTTGTAATGCTTCAGGTTTTTCAATTTTGGCAATGATCTTGGTCTTACTTTTTGCTTCTGATAATTTATTTCTGAGAATGACCAGGTCCTTTGCCGTGCGCACAAACGAAAGGGCAACCCAGTCCAGTTTTTGCTGAATGATAAATTCAAGGTCAACAAGATCCTTTTCCGTCAATGCAGGCAAAGAAATTTTGGTATCGGGAAGATTGATACCTTTTTTTGAAGAAAGATTACCACCCAGAGTGACGACTACCTGGACGTCATTATTCTTCAAAATTTTAGACACTTTAACTTCCAGCTTGCCATCATCGATCATGATGATGTTCCCAATCTTTACGTCTTTATGAAAATTGGGATAAGACACATAAATGCGATCCTTTGTGCCTACTAATTTTTCATTGGTGAAAGTGAGAACATCACCGGCTTTTATTTCTATCATCCCATTTTCGATCTCCCCAACCCTGAGTTTGGGTCCCTG
>DASYSW010000450.1:0-7237 GCA_036002905.1 Chitinophagaceae bacterium | reverse complement strand
ATTGAATCTCCGTGATCTTTTAGCACAAAATTCACTAAAAACTTGTTCCTGGAAAGGGGAAAAAAACCTTACTTCATAGATTGGTTTTTTCTGTTTTGCGTTAATCACAGGCTAAAGCAACATCTCCCGATCCTATTTAGTAAAATCATCCATTAAATGTTTAAGTTTATAAAACTTTCTGATGAAAAAGCTGATAGGTATACTCTTTCTAAAAATCATTGCTATCAACGCCGGTGCTGCCACTTATTATTTTTCATCCACCGATGGAGATGATTCAAGGACAAGTGCACAAGCACAAAATTCCTCCACACCCTGGAAATCGATCGACAAGCTAAATTCCTTTTTTTCGAGCCTGCAGCCCGGAGACCAGGTGCTTTTTAAAAAGGGAGATATTTTTTATGGCAGTATCCGTATCAACAAAGCTGGTTCATCTGAATCATCAATTATATTGAGTTCGTATGGTTCGGGAGCAAAGCCGATCATTTCAGGGTTTACCGATATCACTTCATGGAAGAACCTGGGAAATAACTTGTGGGAAAGTTCATCATCTGTTTCAGACCTCTCTGCCTGCAATGTTGTCGTGATAAAGGGAATAAATACTGCAATGGGAAGAACACCCAATGGCAATTCTACATTTAGCGTCACATCAAAAGTTGGCAATACTATTGAAAGTTCATCATTGAGCGGTAAGGCTGATTATACCGGCGCAGAAGTGATCGTAAGAACAACAGCCTCGTGGATCATGAGCCGCAATAAGATCATTAATCATAGCGGCCGTGCATTAACATTTTATCCGAACTTTCCTAATCCCGCCAATTTTACAATTTATTCGCCCGGGAATTCCTTCTTCATCCAAAACGCCCTCTCAACCTTAGATCAGCAAAACGAATGGTTTTATAATCCGGTAACAAAGAAATTAACCGTTTATTCAGCGACTACACCATCAAATATAAAAGCGACCAGCCGGAATAACCTGGTTGACATTTCAGCTTCTTACATCTCTGTTGCCGGTTTGAGCTTCAAGGGTGCGAACAACGATGTCTTTCAATTGAATTTTGCAACCAGCATTAACATTCGCAATTGTGACATTCAATACTGCGGGGAAATGGGAATACGGCAGGGCAACAACTGCACTAACCTGTCCGTACAAGATTGTTCGTTCAGGGATATTGAAAATTCGGGAATCACAGATTTGCATGCAGCAGGGAACAGCAATCGCACAATAACCGGCAATAGTTTTGTAAATATTAGCATGGTACCGGGTTCGATGGGATCACTTGACGGGCAAAATATGGCTATCGGTTTAGCTGACGCAAATGCGAGCGGCGATGTGGTACAAAACAATTCCATTGACAGTTGTGGGTACATTGGAATATTCGCGATGGGACAATCATTCACGGTTAAGAATAATTTCATAAATCATTATTGCTTTTATAATACTGATGGAGGTGGCATCTATACAGGCAACCATGGCACCTCAAGAAATATAACCGGTAATATTGTTTTGAACGGTATGACTTCCCATGGCCATGGGATATATGTGGATGATAATGGTTCAAATGTTACTATAGCAGGCAATACTGTCTATAAAGCCAACCTGGGAATTTACCTGCATAACGCTCATGAAATACGGGTTCAAAATAACACCGTCTTCAATTGCAGCGGGGCATCCTTCTCCATGGGACATGACGTGAATGATCCAATAAGAAATGTAAGTATAAATCAAAATATATTTATCCTAATAACATCCGTTAGTCAGGGTAATTGCTCTTATCAAACTTCAGAAAATTCGCAAACAAACTTCGGCTCGTCCGATAACAATTATATATGTAAGCCAGTAGGTGCGGATGATAATGCATGGTTCACAGCCCTTCGTGGTTCTTTATACAACCACTATACGCTTACCCAATGGCAATCGATGTCGGGCTTCGACAGAAATTCAAAAAAATCACCCAAGACCAATTCGAATACTAAAGACTTGAGATTTGAGTACAATCCCACCACGTCCAGTAAAACCATTAACCTGGATGCGAGTTATATCGATGTAACTGGCAAAAGCTACAGGGCTTCGATCACCCTTGCTCCTTATAGTTCTGCTGTGTTGATGAAAAATTCCAATTCAAAGTAAAAACTAAATAAGAGTTATTACGTATATGCGTGAAGGTTTGTAAGTTTAATGCGGGGCACTACCTCTTTTCCAAACCACAATTTTTTTTAATCTGTCTCTCAATAAACTTCGATTGTAAAAAATTTATGTAACGAATCTCAGAGATGCTTCGTAAACTTACTGGGGAAAAAATTTAATTTATTTACTAGTTATTCACACTATTCTTTTAACAACTTACTGGCATAATTCTCGCTGTTGGAAATAGCTTATTTTATTTAGAAACACATCGTAAAATTTCAATGTTCTATGGATTGTATTAGCAAGCCACTAATATTTTTTACAATTTTTCCAAGAAACACAAGACGATTAATGCGAAAACAAATTCAAATTGTTTTCCATAGATAATTAGTATTATCCATAGCTACATCGAGGTTGGTTACATAATTCTGCCTTAAACGGGCTATTAAATCCTTATCACATTAGTTGTTCTCCGTTCTCTAGCGAAGAGCGATAATCAATTTACTATAACTGAAACTATAACTATTAATCCCCCATTAAAAATGAAAAAGGTAATTGGACTCCTTGTGCAGAGTGGGCTGCTTTTAATCATGTCATTCCATGGTGTCGCCCAAAACATTGCTTTAAACAAACCCGTTGTCACATCATCTGTTCAGTCCGGTAGTGCATATACTGGAAATCTTGCAGTTGATGGTAATTACTCTACGAGATGGAGTAGTGCATCCAGCGACCCTCAATGGATCTATGTGGACCTCGGAAGTCAATATAGTATTACACGAGTTAAAATAACGTGGGAGACAGCGCTCGGAAAAAATTACAATATCCAGGTCTCAAATGATGCTTCTACGTGGACAACGATAAAATCAATTACGAGCAATACTTCGCTAACCAATGATAATACCGGTTTATCAGGCACAGGAAGATATGTGCGAATGTATGGTACTGCACGAGGCACAATATATGGTTACTCTATTTACGAATTGGAGATTTACGGCACACTCGTTACAACGACTACGACCACTAGTTCAAACCTCGCTCTGAATAGACCCGCATCCACTTCATCCGTTCAATCGGGTAGTACATATACAGGAAACCTTGCTGTTGATGGCAATGGTTCGACAAGGTGGAGCAGCGCTTCCAGCGATCCGCAATGGATCTATGTTGATCTGGGAAGCCAATACAGTATATCTCGCGTCAAAGTAACCTGGGAAACTGCTCTCGGCAAAAATTACAACATTGACGTTTCAAATGATGCTTCGACATGGACAACCATAAAATCAATTAGCGGCAATACCTCACTCACTAATGATAATACCGGCTTATCCGGCACGGGAAGATATGTGCGAATATATGGTACTGCACGAGGCACCATTTATGGTTATTCGATTTACGAGCTGGAAGTATACGGCACAGCAACAGGTAGCACAGGGGGAAGCACTGGTGGTAGTACAGGTGGCAGCACAGGCGGCACCGGCGGAACTACGACCGGAAGCACTGGTGGTGGATCCGGGAAAAAATATTATTTCTCCACTACTGATGGTGATGATTCGAGAACGAGTACACAAGCGCAAAGCTCTTCCACTCCATGGAAGACAATTAGCAAACTGAATTCATTTTTTAGCAGTTTGCAACCCGGAGATAATGTTTATTTCAAAGCCGGGGATACTTTCTATGGCGCCATCACCTTTACCAAATCAGGAACCTCATCCGGCGGTTTATATTTTGGAGCATATGGTTCGGGTAATAAGCCGGTCATTACAGGGCTATCGGACGTTTCGGGGTGGACATCAATTGGAACTAACAAATGGGAAAGTAGTGCCATTTCTAACGGGCAATCTTCTGCCATGATTGTGCTCGTAAACGGAACCTCATACCCGATGGGCAGGTGGCCAAATGCCACGGATACATGGGGAGGTTTTCGCAAGATCACATCCCACAGTGGCAGTTCCAGCATTAGTGACGGTTCTCTGCCGAGTTCGCCCAATTGGACAGGGGCGACACTTGTAATTAGGAAGAACCAATATACAATGGAAAAAGGAACCGTTACCAGTCAGTCCGGCACCACGCTGAACTATAGTTCCTCGTGGAATCAATATGCTGTCAATGATGGTTACGGGTATTTTGTTGAAAATAGTATCAACACTCTTGATCAACAAAATGAATGGTATTATAATCCGTCAACAAAAAAATTGGATATTTATTCGACTTCCACGCCAAGTAATGTAAAAATTTCGACAGTTCCGGTTTTGTTTGACCTAACATCGAGGAGTTACCTTTCTTTTGATAATCTCAACATCCAAGGATCGGTCGGCAGGTTGATATTAATTACGGGCTCGTCCCATATCACTTTTACGAGCTGCAACTTAAGCCATGCCGGAAGCGATGCAATTTATGGCGGCAGCGGAACGAGTTATTTTGACATCGAGGGTTGTACGATCAACAATTCAAATCACACGGCTATTACCTTAGATGCTGTGGCGAACAATACAACGATCAGAAACAATACTATCACCAATACAAGCACAAACCCAGGGATGTTTGCCAATTATTGGCTGGTCGCAGGCGTATATGTAACGGGTAATAACAATACGATTGAAAAAAATACATTGCAAAACACAGGGTCTACAGTAATATCGTTTAACCGGGGAAGTAACAATATTATCAGGAATAACTTCATTAATAATTTTCAATTCGTATTAGACGAAGGGGGCGGCATTTATACAAATCGCCCCGATGGTAACACTTACTCCAACAACGTTATTGATGGAAACATAGTGATAAATGGTGTGGGCGCTGCAGGCGGTAAATCAAGTACAAAGGCCGCCGCTGAGGGTATTTACCTGGACAATAATTCGCAAGGAGTATCAGTGATAAACAACAGTGTCGCTAATATTGCCACCTATGGAATATTCTTGCTGGATGCACACGAGATCAATATTCTAAATAATACGGTATACAATTGCACGAGCGGCACCCTGGCGTTAATGCACAATTCAGGCAACGATGCAGTGAGAAATGTAAAGCTTAGAAATAATAAATTTGTCATGACGGCCTCAACCAGCATTGGTAACTGGAGCTATCAAACAGGATCCGGGGACCTTCTTCAATTCGGAAGTTCGGACAGCAATGTGGTTGCAACTCCAACAAGCGATAACAATGCTTTTTATACATTCGACGGTAGCACTTATCGGCACCAGACCGTATCGCAATGGCAATCGTTCAGTGGGCAGGATATGCATTCAAAACCGTCTCCAAAGACCGTTTCCAGTCTTAGCAGCCTCCGTTTTGAATATAATGCATCGTCTTCCAGCAAAACCGTAACCCTTGGCGCCGCCTACATCGATATAAAGGGAGTTTCGTATCCGACCTCAATTACCCTCGCTCCTTATACGTCGGCTGTGTTGATATTGGCTTCAGCCACAACCCTGGCAACAAACACAGCAGAAGTTATCGATCAAAATAATTTACTTGAAAAACCGTCACTCACTATTTACCCGAATCCTGTGAGAGACAATTTTGTTCTTCAACTCAGCAACAGCCACATGGGTAAAATGAATGTGCAGGTTGTGAACCAGGCGGGTGCCATTGTTCAATCGTATCTCTTTAACAAAGATCAGATCATAAATCAATTTACTCTTCCGGCGAAGGATCTTCCAACAGGAATCTATTTTGTTCATGTACAAATCGGAACCTGGAGTGATCAGAGAAAAATAGTAAAACTATAAGCCCAGTTTTTATGGTTCAAATCCAAGTAACCTGTATCTTCATATGAGATACAGGTTATTTTTTTCAAGATTCATCAACCAAAACTTGTCTAATATGAATGACACCACCAGGCCGCTGGCATTAAACCCAGCAAAAATTTCTCCCTAAAGGTTTCAAGATTTGCAGCTGATTGTTACGAAGAGCAAATAAATACTCGTTGTTTTTTGAACCAATAATCTTTCCCGATACCCCTCGAATAAATTGCGTTACCTCTTCCATACTAACAAACCCTTAACACCGTACTTAAGTTAGCAGATGCCCTACTAGCAAAAGCTCTGTCCCCCCTTAACCCCTTACCTAAGTTAATAGATGCCCTATTGGAAAAGCTCTTCTATTGTGAGAGATCGATCTCTCAACTTATGATTAATTCATTTATAAAATCTGATCCACCATTAAAATGAAAAACTTCATAGGAATCCTGATGCTGAGTGGACTAGTACTGAACCTACCTGTTTATGGTTTTACCCAGAACATTGCTTTGAATAAACCTGTGGTGACATCATCCGTGCAATCCAATTCATTTACAGGAAAACGTGCGGTTGATGGGAATACCTCTACAAGATGGAGCAGCCTTGCCAGCGATCCTCAATGGATCTATGTTGATCTCGGAAATCAATATAATTTGACGAGTATCAAAATAATTTGGTCATCTGCCTATGGGAAAAATTATACCATTGACGTTTCAAATAATGCCACTGCATGGACTACAATAACGTCAATTAGTAATAATACATCGCTTACCAATACTAGTTCGGTAACCGGAACCGGAAGGTACGTGAGAATATATGGTACGCAACGGGGAACGACTTCCGGCTATTCCATTTATGAATTACAGGTTTTTGGTTCATTAACCAGTTGCGGGACGCCGACAGGTTTAACTTCTTCAAGCATTACCACCACAAGCGCTACGGTAAATTGGACAGCCGTTGCAGGCGCCGTAACTTATAATCTCCAATGGAAGCCTTCATCTTCTTCTACGTGGACAACGGTCAGCGGGATCACAACAACTTCCCGTAGTTTAACTGGGCTCGCTGCAGGTACAGCATACCAATTCCAGATTCAAACCATTTGTTCAGCCGGATCAGGTGCATACAGTCCTCCCGCATCATTTACAACAACGGCTAGTTGCGTCACACCTACAGGTTTAAATTCTTCAAGCATCACCACTACAAGTGCTACGGTAAGCTGGACCGCCGTTTCAGGCGCCGTGACTTATAATCTCCAATGGAAGACTTCTTCTTCTTCTACATGGGCCACCATCAGCGGCATTACAACAACTTCCCGTAGTTTAACAGGCCTCACTGCAGGTACAGCATACCAATTCCAGGTTCAAACTGTTTGTTCAGC
>DASYSW010000449.1:0-17571 GCA_036002905.1 Chitinophagaceae bacterium | reverse complement strand
AGTAAAATCCATACGCTGAAGCAAAACTTCGCGCGGTATAAGAAACCTGCAAACCAATATAATCTTTAAATTCATTTGTATTTGAAAGCAAAAACCTTATTTCCGGCTTTATCCTTATGTACTTTTTATCCATAAACGATGGATCAGACTCATTGTTCTTTCCAATTGGAAATGCGATCTCAGTTAGTAGCGAAAGATGTTTGTTTGGCTGATATGAAACACCCGGTTGAACTCCCAGCTGTCCATTGCCAGGTAACGGCACATATGCCAAACTGAAACTGATCGCCCATTTGGCATCCTTCAGGTCCTTTTGGGCATGTAATAAAATGGAGAAAGTAAGAGGTAGGAAGGATAAGGTCAGTTTTCTCATGGTTCTGAGATATTCTTTTGACGAAAAAGTTTATCTCATAACCAAATAAACATACAGCGCGACAAACGGAGTAGCGACAAGCAATGAATCAAACCTGTCTAAAAAACCGCCATGACCCGGCATGATTTGTCCGCTGTCCTTGACACCAGCCATGCGTTTTAACCTGGATTCGAGCAGGTCGCCAAAAGTACCAGCGATGGATGTAATGGAGGCTATACAAATTGAGTCAACTCTTTCCAGGCCCATCAAGTCACAGACAAAAGTCATGACGAGTATACAAAGAATGATCCCGCCGATTGTACCTTCCCAGGTTTTTTTGGGAGAAATTTTTGTCATTTGCGTCTTACCGATCAAAGAACCCACGATATAGGCCATCGTATCATTGATCCACAAAGAAAAGATCAGGGCCAGTGGAATTATTTTACCCAAATCATAATTTTCATCGGGAACATCTATTCCGTAGAGATTTCTTACTGCGATCAATAAAACAATTGGAAGAGAAATATAAATCAACCCCGGGATCACAAAAAGCAAATATCTTTTTGGATAGATCATGATCATCAGCTTCAAATACTCCCACCAACACCCAAAATGTATTATCGAAAAAAGAATAAAGAATGTCCATCGGTTAATGAGCAAACCGGCCAACATCACCACCACAAAAACCGCAGCAGTCAACGTTCTTGTTCTGAATGTTTGCCAGTTAAAAGCCATGAGGAATGAATTAAGGCCGGTCAGTGACCCAGGAAGGCTGGTTATAATCACCAGTGTGAATGATCACTTCTTCACCGGGCTTATTGACCTGGTAGTGACTGACCCTTTCAAAAAGAATAAACAAGCCGCAAATCAGCGCCAGGGAAATCAGGCCCCACCATATCGATAAATTTATATCGGCCTTTGCAATATCCATCTTAGGATCTTTCATTCGCATAACATAGATCATTGTCACAGCAAAGGCATTGTTGGCGGCATGCGCAATAATATTCAGCCACAAGTTACCTGTTCGATAATACATCCATCCCAGCAAAAAGCCAAGTACAGCACGACTCAAAAAACCAAAGTACGATCCATGAACAACACTGAAAATTACTGCAGTGACCACCATCGCAAGAATGGGCGCCTTCCACCACCTCGATAGAAGATTTTGCAAGCCGCCGCGAAAGATCGTTTCTTCAAACATCGCCGGCAAAATTGCGAGCATGATAAGCGAGAGAATATAATCCTTGAAATTGTTCATGCGACCGATGATCGAAACTTGTTTGTTATATTCGTCTTCTGCTTTTTGAAATGTTTCAAAGGTCAGTTTTGAAAACGGAAGCATTTTTGTCAACTCAGCCAATGCGCTCACCAATGGCAATGCTGCGATCATAATAAGGATAACGACGACAAACTGTGATGCAGTAACCTTATTTTTAAAACCCAAATGAGTAAATGCTTTTTTATGGCAAAGCCATGCATAAAAAACAGAGGGTAGAAAAAAAAGGAAGAGGGTGGTGAGGAACTGCACCCATCTTAATAAGTTGGCATTTTCAGGCACAAACAAAGAATTCATCATTTCCTTACCTGATAAACCCTGGAAATCTTTCAAATCTATTTTTCCGGCGAGCGGAATTAAACTTACAATTCCTCCCACCACAAGCCCTGCCCCCGTAAATGCAGCCAGGATCCCCAGCTGCCCCCAATAACTTATTCTTTTTGACGCAGGATATGCCATACAAGTAAGATTAGATAAATTTGCAGGCTCAAAAATAGCAGCAATTAGTAATTATTAATTCATAATTATTAATTCAATGCGCGAAACGATGATAAGGATAGGGAATATACAATTAGAGGGCTTCCCGGTGCTCCTTGCCCCTATGGAAGACGTCAGTGATCCTCCATTTCGTGCCGTATGTAAGGCAAACGGTGCAGACCTTATGTACACGGAATTCATCTCCAGTGAAGGGTTGATCCGCGATGCCATAAAAAGCAGGCAAAAACTCGACATTTTTGATTATGAACGGCCTATTGGTATTCAGATTTTCGGTGGTGATGAGGAAGCCATGGCGTTGAGTGCAAAAATCGTTCAGGCAGTCGATCCTGACCTTGTTGATATAAATTTTGGTTGCCCGGTAAAAAAAGTAGTCACAAAGGGAGCAGGAGCGGCAGTACTGAAAGATATCGATGCAATGGTTCGATTGACGGAGGCCGTGATCAGATCCACGTCGTTACCGGTTACTGTAAAAACGAGACTAGGATGGGACGAAAATTCAAAAAATATTGAGGAGGTTGCCGAACGATTGCAGGACATTGGCATTAAGGCCCTGGCAATTCACGGAAGAACAAGAGCCCAACTTTACAAAGGTGAGGCTGATTGGACATTGATCGCAAAAGTGAAAAACAACCCACGTATTCAGATTCCAATTTTTGGCAATGGTGATATTGATTCGCCGGAAAAAGCATTTGAGTATAAAAACCGCTATGGTGTCGACGGTATTATGATCGGCCGGGCTGCGATTGGTTATCCCTGGATATTTGACGAGATCAAACACTTTATTCAAACTGGTGAACATGTCACTCCGCCAACTATTGAACAAAGAGTGGAGGTGATCCGTCAGCACTTGCATCATTCCGTTCAATGGAAGGGGTTATTGCCAGGCATCAACGAGATGAGAAGACATTATACTAATTATCTGAAAGGCCTTCCCAATATAAAAGAATACAGGTTGAAATTGGTTACTGTAAGATCTGTTGAAGAAATCGATGAAGTACTAAATCAGATCATTAATGTCTATTCCGGCCATCAGTTTGAACGGAGAAAGGTCGATATGGAGGCAATGGCTTATAGTTGCGGCTAGACCAGAATAATAGAATATCGAATACAGAAGATAGAAGGCGGAGAGATGATTGTAAGTAAAATTCTAACTTCTATCTCCTATCTTCCACATTCTGCTCAAGTCATTGCCACCTTCATTGTTTTTATCAATCCATAGATTGAAACGAAAGTCCACACGGCTTCAAGAATTACAAAGGGCCAAAAATCGATGAGCAAAGCGGCATAACAGCTCAACGCTCCCCCGATGCTGTTCAATACAAAATAAAGCTTCCCATTCACCGGGATGTATTTCATCGTGTTCAGGAAGTAGGCGAACAGTATGATACCTACGCCAATAGTGCCAATGATGTCGTTATAGGTCATGAGAATGATGATTAAGTGATCTTCTAAATTCGTATTTGTATTTGATAAGTTGATTGTTGCTTTCCGTGTTCTTCGTGTTTCCGTGGCTTTGACATTCAGCTTTTCTTAAACAGCCACGGAACCTCGGAAGACACGGAGCTAATCATTGTTCAATCGCTTTTTTAACTTCTTCACTCAGTGGTGACACTGCGGGATCAAAATAATTCGTTAATACTCCCTCTTCGCTAACCAGGTATTTGGAAAAATTCCACGATGGCGGCTTATTGTTCCACCCGTTTTTCGCTTTGTCCGTCAGCCATTTAAAAACGTTTTGCTGTTCATCACCTTTAACCACAGATCCTTTTATTGCAATCGGAAATGTTACTCCAAAATTTGTTCTACAGAAATTATTGATCTCGTCATCATTTCCTTTTTCCTGTTTTCCAAAATCATTTGCCGGGAATGCTATTACGGTCAACTTGCCTTTATATTCTTCGTAAAGCTTTTGGAGATCATCATACTGATTGGTGTACCCACAATCACTTGCCGTGTTCACCAACAACAATTTCTTCCCCCGAAATGAATTGAATGAAAGCAGCGCTCCGTTATTTAGTTGCGTTGATAAGCCATAAAAGGATTGAATAGGCTGAATATTCTTTTTGTTGACAACAACTTTAGATCGCTTTCCAAACAATCTGCTTAAGAACATCCATAAAGGATAGACCGCCTTCAGTACAGTTTGCCTTACCGTCATTATGCAAAGTTACCTAAGGAAAAATTTCTCGGTGTTCCTCCGTGCACTCCGTGTTTTTGTGGTGGATGACCACGGAGACATCGAGAGATCCACAGAGTATGCTCCGATGCAAGATCTTTAGGCAACAATTCATCTAATAACCTTTTTAAACAACCATAGTTTCCCTTTAAAGGGAGGATATTTAATATCGGGATCAAACCAGGTCGGGGTCTTCATCACCGCTTTGCGGTGACTAAAAACTTCAAAAGAATTTCTGCCATGGTATTGGCCAATGCCGCTGTTACCACGACCGCCAAACGGCAAATAGTGATTGGTCAAATGCCAGCTCGAATTATTTACGCAAGCTCCGCCCGCGGGAATTTTCTCCAGCCATTCTCTTTCTTTCTTTCCGCTGGATGTATAGATATAAAAAGCCAGGGGGTTAGGGTTATGATCGATAATGGCTTTTGCCTCGTTAAAATTTTCAAATGAAATAATAGGGAGAATTGGACCAAAGATCTCATCTGTCATTATTGGTGAATCGGGCGATACATTTTCGATGATGGTTGGTTCAACATAGAGCTTGTTTATGTCGTGACCGCCACCGTGAACAATATTTCCATTGGTTAAATAACTTACAAGTCGGTTGAATTGTCTTTCATTAATGATCTTGCCATAACTGTAATCGCTCGAAGGATCCTTTGAAAAAAATTTGATCAGTGAATCCTTCAGTGCTCCGACAAATTTTTCTTTGACACTGGAATGCACGAGTACATAGTCCGGAGCGACACACATCTGGCCTGAATTTGAAAATTTAGCCACCGCGATTCTCCGGCTGGCCACCTTGATATTTGCGTCACTTTCCACGACACCGGGCGATTTACCTCCCAGTTCCAGGGTAACCGGCACCAATTGTTCAGCAGCCATTTTGTAGATGATCTTTCCCACGTTTATGCTCCCTGTGTAAAACACATGATCAAAACGAAAATTATTCATCATAAGAGGAACAACTTGTGAACCTTCGCCTTCTACGCAAGAAATATATTCAGGAGAAAAAGTTTCACCGATGATCTTTTTCATTATGGCACTCGTTGCCGGTGCAAACTCGCTGGGCTTTACAACAACACAGTTACCCGCTGCAATAGCTCCGACCAGTGGTGTAAATAATAGTTGCAAAGGATAATTCCAGGGACCCATGATCAGAACAACACCCATTGGCTCTCTCATTATAAAGCTCGAAGAGGGAAAATTGACAAGATTTGTCTTTGCTTTTTCAGGCTGCATCCATTGTTGCAGGTTTTTCAGCGCGGAATTAATTTCGCTAATGAGAAATCCCGTCTCTGTCACCCAACTTTCTTCGGGACTCTTTTTCAAATCGGCATATAAAGCGTCATGTAATTCTTTTTCATGTAATAGGATGGCTGATTTAAGATTCTGCAATTGTTCTTTTCGAAAACGATAAGGCCTTGTATGACCAGTATTATAAAATTGCCTCAGGCTATGCAATCTCCCGATCAACGAACTGTCTGGCATAGTAATGATTTACTGAAAGTAAGTTAGTAGAAATATTTGTCATTAATGTCAGGCTTCCCTTGGCATAATTACTGTGCGATTATTTTTACTACTATACAAATAAAATTTATGGCAAGAAAAGACAATCAAAGGAGAACCACCGGTCCTAAAAAAACCCATCATCAAAAACAGCACAGAACGCGAAGGTCGTTCGATCCGAACCAGCCGGAAAGTGAAGTCAATCAAAACTCGGACGATCAGGCGGACGAAGCGAGACCGATGGGGGGCAATAAAAAAAGTTTCAATATTCTTGTCGACAGTGTGCCATACATGGTAAAAGCAGCGCCATTTTCTTTTAACGGCGAGATACGCTACCGGGTAAGTTTTAACGGAAGCCCGGAACATGTATTTACGTGGGATTCAAGTTTAAGTCAGCTAAGAGCTATCGATGACGATTCTTCAACGTTACCCGATAATTTAGAAATTGCTATCTCAGAGAGACTGCAGTCGAAATCTTAAAAAATAAATAAACCTTTTTCAGGAAAACCGGTCCCTGATCATTGACTTGTGCGTAGCAATTCAGCTAACTTTAGAAAGAAACAGTCCTTATGAACAGATTTGTTGTGTTACTATTGGCTCTTAGCTATGTAGGTTGCAAAAATGAGCCTGCTTCCATATCCGTGAGTGGCACCAGGACAGTAAAATCGGGCCTGGATCATCCCTGGGAAATAATTTGGGGGCCGGATGATCATATCTGGATGACCGAACGAAACGGAAAAATATCCCGCATTGATCCGTCAAGTGGAGATGTTAGTCTCTCATTTACTGTTCCGGATGCTCAATCAAACAACGAGGGCGGTTTATTGGGAATGGCTCTGCATCCTGACTTTGCTCAAAATGGTTTTTTGTACGTAGTATATGATTACTTCAATGGCGGAAACTACAGAGAAAAACTGGTTCGTTATACTTATTCGAACAGTACATTGAGCGACCCCGCGGTTTTATTGGATGGCATAATCGCAAACACCAATCATAATGGGTCCCGTTTGTGGATTGTTAACGGAGCCGATCCGAAAATTTTTATAACAACGGGTGATGCATTTGATCAAACGTTGCCCCAAAACCAAAACAATCTTAATGGTAAAGTGCTACGATTAAATCTTGACGGATCAATCCCCTCCGACAATCCATTTCCAAATAATCCCGTCTGGAGTTATGGTCATCGAAACCCGCAGGGGCTTGTAATGGTAAATAACATATTGTATGCGTCAGAACATGGCCCCAGCATTGAAGATGAAGTAAACATAATTGAAAAAGGTCGCAACTATGGATGGCCGGATGTAAATGGCCCGTGCGATGGATCGGAAAATTCATTTTGTACAAGCAACAATGTGAAAGAACCGATATGGAGCAGTGGCGGCAGCACCATTGCTGTATGCGGACTAGACTACTACAATAGCGACCTCATTCCTCAATGGAAAAATTCGCTGTTAATGATGACTTTAAAAAACAGCAGCATAAGGCAATTGAAATTGAGCACCGACGGACTCTCTGTTTTGGAAACGCAAACCTTCGCCAAAGATCAATGGGGTCGCTTACGGGATCTTTGTATTTCTCCCGCAGGCAAGGTATATATATGCACGAGCAACGGGGGGAATAACGATCTCCTGGTTGAGATTAGCAGTTTAAACCAGTAATGAGTGATTATTGGCTCGCTATGTTTTCTTTCTCCAAACAATGACACGCCAAATTACTTCCGCAGATAATAATGCACCCAGGGCAAACAATGCTGGCTTTAGCATTCTTCCTTCAATAGAAAATGCGCTGGTCAGCGCAATGCAGTAGACAGAGATTGGCAATAGGACCAGGAGACACAACCCGGTAATGTTAAGCGGGATCTTAAATGGCCTTGTCGCGTGCGGAAGTTTTATCCGGAAAATAATGAGACTTACAAATTCAAGAAATAAAGCTGCTCCATACAGTGTAACATCGATGATGACCAGGTCGCCAAACGTCCACAAGATCATTACGCTGACAACCGACGCACAAACGATAATAGAAATGTACGGACTACGATATCTCGGATGAAGTGTTTGAAGTTTTTGAGGAAGCAATTGATCATCCGCCATCACTTTAGGAACTCGTGATACAGAAAGAAGGACAGCACAAAATAATCCGAGAGCACTCGCCATACCACCGGCGGCAAGTATCACTGCCAACCATTGGCCGGCCACAACAGATCCAAGCATGGGAAACCCTTCATCACCCAATATGGAAAGATCCATTCCTGAGGAAATTGCCGTGACAACTGCGACCAGGTAAATGAATAATGTTAACCCAAATGCGATAAACGTAGAAAGAAGATAGGTCTTTACTGGTTTGTTCACTTCTTCCGCATAAGTAGTTGTATTATCCCAACCAATAAAATTCCACATTACTGTATACAAACCCATGCCTATTGAAGAGTAGCCAAGACCCTTCAATGAAAGAGAAGGAAGGTGAAATGAACTTGACTGGTTTGAAAGATTAATCGCAAAAAGAATGAGAAAAGGCAACACAACGGTAACGCTCAATATCATTGAAATCCTTCCAACAGGCACGATACCCAAAATATTTAAGCCCGCACCTGTCCAGATGATCGCAAAACAGATCGGGATCTTGTATTGTGCGATCTCCGGAAAAAGGAATGAAGCATATTGGACAAAAAGCACCGGGTAAATGGCCAGGTCAACGAAGGTGTAAAGCCAGGTCCACCAACCTTCATACCATGCCCATCGAATCCCAAGCGCCCGTTTTACCCATTGGTAATAACCACCCGTCACAGGCATCATGCTGTTCAACTCCATCACAATAAAAATTGTTGGAATATCCCAAAGCAATGGTGTTAGCATTAATATCAACAATGCACCGTGTTTTCCGCCATAGCTCAGCAGCGGTTCTAATCCGTAAGGTCCACCTGAAACAGTAAGAAAGATCACGGCAGCCAGTGGTAATATCCTTAATCGCTTATGCGGTGAGGCGGTTCGGAGCATGATATAAAAATATCTGATTTATTGAAGAATTAAATAAAGTTGTCAATCGTTATCGAGGGAGGAACGACCGAAGCAATGATTGATAACAGGAGAATGAATTTTCAGGTTGCCTGCTTGTAGGCAGGCTTCACTACGTTCGCAACCACAATTTTTGGCCGTTCATTTTCACTATGGCATAAACTTTTCAGAAGCTTTAGAAATATTTGCTGTATGAAAAGCAACAATAAAACCAGGAAAGGCAAAAAGCCCCATCATGAAAACCCTCTGCCGGGGGAGATAAGTCCCAAAGAAAGGAAAGAAAATGCCGATGCACTTCAACAAGCAGATAAGGACATAAACAATGATGCTGAGTTCACTGCGCATAGCAAGAATGATGATCTTGACGAAGGGGAAACGGCGAGATTGGGAGAAGGCAAAAATGATTTGGTTTAATGATCGCTTACACTGACATATGGTCAAAATAAAATGGGATCTCCTTGGAGATCCCGTTACGGAATTACGACGGTTACCAAAAATCACGATACCGGTTCGCCGTTTTGCTTTTTTCTTTTGTCCAGGTATTTTTCCAGCAGGTCAGGTACTCTTTCAAATGCGGCGCCCAATCCGTTACTGGTGTGAGTTGGAATAAAAGAGATTTGATCCCCGCGTGTTACTAAGAACCCTAGGGGTGCAACCCCTACGCCGCCGCCAGCGCCAGTTCCTCCACCTTCTCCCTTCCCTTTACCTGGTACATCGCCATGACCTTCTCCTCCGCCATAACCCACCCCCACTCCAAATTTGATTACAGGGAGGCAGGTGAATTCCCCCAGCTGGAATGATTGCCCGATAACTGACTCGGTTTTCGCCTCGGTTTTAAGAAAATCAGTAAGCTGTCTTACCGTTTCTTCTAAATTAACTGTCATAAAATTTTAATTTTAAGAATAAAGAATATCTATTTCATTAAAGCATATATTATTTTCCAGGGAGCATTCCGGATTTCCAAAAACAAATAGTTTTCGTCAAAAAAATTTACATTCAAGTGATTGCGGAAAGCAGGGTGGAAGTTCAACGGGTATAGCCAGGCGTTTTTCATACCATCGCCACTATCGATCGCAATTTGCCATCTCGTTATACGAAAACTCCTTCCCATGTTCAAGAGTCTCCTCAGCCAGTTAGGTTTTTTCGTTCTTCTTTTTGGCTTAACCTTCCTTACGCGTTTTTTTCTCTCATAGGTCAACTTTGATAAGTCCCATTCTTTTGAAAAAAAGAAAACGGAAATTCTCAACCACCATTTGTCTTGTTCATATACCAGTTTTGCTTTCCCCACTGTGATCCATCGCAAGTATACCGCAGGGATTCTTGTATCAATTTGAAGTAGAACTGGCGCAAAAAAAAGCCAAACCAAAATGAGGAATAGAAATATGAGAATAGTCAACCACACACTGTAAGTTCAGTACCGTTAGCGCAAAATAAATTGACCCCTGTCAGTGGCTGGCATGACATTTTCCCTATTTTTTGCTGTCTAGTTACTGGTGCGTTGGTCCTGAACAGGGTCATAATTTTTAAAAAAAGTAAATTTATATCCTTTAAATATTTTTTATGCGTCTGGATAACGAAAGAGAGAGTTCAAATGTTGAAGACCGACGCGGTCTCTCGACTGGAGGAGGTGTTGCAATAGGCGGTGGCCTCATTGGGGTTATTTTTCTTGTAATAAAATTACTATCGGGGGGCGATGTATCGCAGGATATTCCACAGCAAATGCCCGGTCAAACGCAGCAACTGAGTCCTGAAGAGCAGGCCAGGGATGATGAAAGAGCAAAATTTGTCAGCAAAGTTCTTGCGCTCACCGAAGATGTATGGGATTCCATGTTCGCGGCCAGCGGACGACAGTACATAAAACCTAAGCTTGTTTTGTTTCGGGATAGAGTTGAATCCGCTTGCGGAATGGCGAGTGCTGCATCGGGTCCGTTTTATTGTCCCGGCGACCAGGAAGTTTATATTGATCTTGCATTTTATGAGGAATTGGAAAACCGTTTCCAGGCCCCTGGTGATTTTGCAGAGGCTTATGTCATTGCCCATGAAGTAGGCCATCATGTGCAAAAGTTGCTTGGTATTTCAGACAAAATGGACCGGCTGCGCCAAAACCTGGCCGAAGGCGAATACAATAAATATTCAGTGATGCTGGAATTGCAGGCAGATTTTTTTGCGGGAGTGTGGGCGCATCATGCACAACAAATGAGAAATATTTTAGATCGTGGTGATATAGATGAAGCATTGAATGCAGCTAATGCTATCGGTGATGACAGGTTACAGAAAGAGGGACAAGGATATGTTGTTCCCGAATCATTCACTCATGGTACTTCGCAGCAGAGAATGCACTGGTTTAAAAAGGGATTTGATACGGGTGACATGAACCAGGGAGATACATTCCGCGATCCTTCCCTACAGTGACATTTGATCAATCAGTCCAATGATACATTGCCATCAATGTATTTCAGATTGTATTTAAATTGAGATAATCGCCACCCCTTATCAATTTTGATCGCTTTCAACTCGTAGCTACCTGTATAGGTTCGGGTATTTCCTTTTGTGGCTTCTTTTTTATAATGCGTCGCGATAGCATACCCATAGATATCAGCGTTGTCTTGTTCAATAGTGACAAGGTAGTGTCCCGCCTGGTGATGAACTCCATCAAGTCCTAAAAAACCTTGTCGCCACATTTCACAAATTTCAGCAGCATGCAAATTTTTCGCTTCTCCATTTCCCACGTCAAACCAAACTTCATGGCAGAACACCTCGCTCAATAACTTCTTCCACTGTTGAGCATCCGTGTACATAAATAATTTGTTTGCCAGCTCGGTCAATTCAATTTTATCATCAATTTCCTGGATAGACATAAATGAATTTTAGTTAATGACTTTTGTAAGTCAACCCCTCCTTTTAAATGCGTAATACTCCTCGTAACTCTTCTTGGATTCAAACTGACTTACTATCAAATTTTCAAGTCGTGCCACTATTAAGAACGCTAACTAAATAGCAGGAGTGAATTGTCTTAGAAATCTTACATCATTTTCACTAAAGAGACGAATGTCATTGATACCATATTTGAGAAGTGCGGGGCGTTCAATCCCCATACCAAATGCAAAACCAGTATATTTATTTGGATCAATCCCGCAATTCTGTAACACGTTCGGATGTACCATTCCGCAACCGAGGATCTCGAGCCATCCGGTATGCTTGCAAACACTACAACCTTTCCCGCCACAGAGAGTACAGCTTATATCCATCTCAGCACTTGGTTCAGTGAATGGAAAATAGGAAGGACGAAAGCGAACCCTTACATCACTACCATACATTTCCTTCACAAAAAAATAAAGCGTTTGTTTCAGATCGGCGAACGATACGTTTTCGTCGATATATAACCCTTCGACCTGGTGAAAGAAACAATGACTCCTTGCACTTACTGTTTCGTTTCGATAAACACGACCGGGATAAATTCCGCGAATGGGCAACTTACCTTTTTCCATTTCACGGATTTGGACATTACTTGTATGTGTACGCAATAACCAGTCGGGATTTTGTTGAACGTAAAATGTATCCTGCATATCCCGGGCCGGGTGGTATTCAGGCAAATTAAGAGCAGTGAAGTTGTGCCAGTCGTCTTCGATCTCCGGACCTTCGGCTACAGCAAAACCCAGCCGCTGGAAAATAGAAACAATTCGATTCCTCATCATACTAACCGGATGCCTTGAGCCAAGCGGCATCGGGTCACCGGGAAGAGTGAGGTCAAGTGGTGATTGGTGAGTGGTAAGTGGCGGGTGGGCGGTGGCTAGTTTCAGTTCCTGATATTTGTTCTCAGCAAGCAATTTAAAGTCGTTCATCACCTGCCCAAATTCCCTCTTTTTTTCATTGGGAACATTTTTCATCTTGCTCATCAGATCTTTTACAATTCCTTTTGTTCCCAACCATTTGATGCGAAACTCTTCCACCGATTTTGCATCGGTAGCTGAAGATTGAGTTATCTCCTTTTTATATTTTTCTATTTGCTTTAATAACTGATCCATAAGGGAAGCAAAGATAAGCCTGGTAAGTGGTAAGTGGCGAGAGGGATGTTTTAAAATTCAAGCTACCCCTTGCTACTTGCCATTTACCATTTCCCTATATTGCAGCATGTCTGATTATCTTAATATTTCAGATTTCCTGTCACCTGTCAATTTCAACGAGATTTCCCAGGACGAAGCTTATAAAGATGGCCAAATCGGTAAAGCCATCTCAGTATATAAATTTCAAAAATACCCGGCAAAAAAATTTCCGGACCTGGATGACGCACAGCTGGTTATTGTTGGTTGCGGTGAACAACGTGGCAGTGGTTTGATCCATGGCCATAGCGAGGCTCCCGACCTCGTACGGCGTCAGCTTTATTCTTTATACCATTGGCATAAGGATGTAAAGATTGCGGACATAGGCAATATTATGACCGGGTCATTGTACACCGATTCTTATGCTGCCTTAAAAACGGTTGTACATGAATTGATCAATGATGGAAAAACGGTGATCATCCTTGGAGGTTCACATGATCTCACATTAGCTCAGTATGGTGCGTATGTTGAAAATGAGAAAGCAATTGAAGCTTCTTGCGTGGACGCATTGATCGACCTGAATATTGATTCACCCTTCCGCCACGAGAATTTTTTGATGGAGATGCTTACCTCTGAACCAAATTATATACGCCACTACAATCACATCGCTTTTCAAAGTTTTTATGTGCACCCGCAAATGCTGGAGACAATGGATAAACTGCGCTTCGATTGTTATCGCGTTGGAACGGTAAAGGAAACCATCGAGGAAATGGAACCCGTTATCAGAAACAGCAGTCTATTCAGTTTTGATATTTCAGCTCTTGCCCACGCATACGCGCCGGCAAACACTGTTTCACCAAACGGATTAAATGGCGAAGATGCTTGTGCGTTGATGCGCTACGCCGGCATGAGTCCCAATATTAATAGTATCGGCATCTATGGTTTTGATTCGGCTCATGATAAGGATGATTTGACGGCGAAACAAATCGCACACATGATCTGGTATATACTCGACGGAAGGAGTCGCGGCCGTAAGGAAGTGGAATTGGATCAACGGGATTCATTCAATGAATATCATATCGCTTTTGCAGAAGTCGAAACCACTTTTTTACAAAGCAAGAAAACCGGCCGGTGGTGGATGCAATTACCGGATAAGAATTTTATAGCCTGTAGCTATAAAGATTATTTGCTGGCAAGCAGCAATGAAATCCCTGAACGGTGGTTGAGGGCACAGGAGAGAAATTAGCCCCTGTCCCCCGAAGGGGAAACTTCGGTTGAATAAATTTTGTTTATTCGTCCCTCTTCAATTGTTAGTTGTATGATTATTTTATGAGCAAAAGATTTCTATTGAGCTCCGGTTGCGTCGCACACTTCAACTTTCAGTTCTTTGTTCAACAAAATTATTTTTTGATTTTTCGCATAAATTAAATTTCGATTCCTCCCCTTTGGGGAGTAATGAATATTCAAATAAAAAACTTCTTATGGGGGCCATTATAAAAACCGGAATTTGCTCTTACGGTATGAGTGGAAAATTATTTCACGCTCCATTTATACAGAATCATCCAGGGTATGAATTAACAGGCATTGTTGAAAGACACAATAATGATTCAAGGGAAAGATATCCGCAATCAAAATTATACCGATCGATTGATGAGCTGATCGCTGATGACTCCATCCAGCTCATTATTGTAAACACTCCCACGCACCTGCACTATGAAAATGCAAAAGCCGCATTGATGGCGGGAAAAAATATCGTGGTTGAAAAGCCTTTTGCCGTAACGGTCAAAGATGCAGAAGAAATAACAGCCCTTGCACGTGAGAAAAATTTATTTATAAGCATCTATCAAAATCGCAGGTATGATGGAGACTATCATGCGATAAGGGATGTGATTGAAAAAAAACTACTCGGTGATCTGAGAGAAGTGGAGATACGATATGACCGCTATCGGCCCGTTCCTGCAGGTAAGCCTCATAAGGAAGGCGATCTTCCGGGAGCAGGAATCATCTACGATCTGAGTCCTCATCTTGTTGACCAGGCTTTGCAATTGTTTGGATGGCCGCAAGCCATATTTGCCGACGTCTGGAGAATGCGGGAGAATGTACAAGCCAGTGATTATTTTGAAATGCTTTTGTATTATCCAAATATGCGAGCCAGGCTAAAAGCAACCTGCATCGCACGTGAACCATTGCCATCTTATATACTCAATGGTATGAAAGGCAGTTTTCTTCAACAGCGCTCCGATCTGCAGGAGATACAGTTGAATGCCGGAGCCGTTCCTTCATTAAAGAGTTGGTGCCCATCACCTTCTCAACCGGATGGGTTATTGCATACAGAAATAAATGGTGAAGTTGTCCGCAAAGAACTTACGTCGACTGCCGGAAACTATATGGGTTACTACGATGACGTCCATAAAGCCTTAACCGGCACAGCCCCAAATCCAGTTCCGGCTGAAGATGGTATTAAAACTATTAAGATAATAGAAGCCGCTTTACAAAGCGCCAAAGAAGGAAAAATAATCAATCTTCAATAATCAATGCTCAATTTTCAACTTAGAAAGTTCTCTTCATTCTTCTATGTTCTAACTTCTATCTTCTGTATTATTTCATCCTGCAGCATTCAAAAAAAAATTTCCAAATCGGCACAAGGAGTTTTAAAAGATTCGTCACTCGCTACTGCTCATGTAGGCATCAGTATTTATGAGCCTTTAACAAATAAATACTGGTTCAACTACCAGGCCGATCATTATTTCACACCTGCCAGCAATACAAAAATTCCTACTTGTTATGCTGCTATGAAATACTTAGGAGATAGTTTGGAGGGCCTTCTAAAAATGGAAAATGATACAGCCATTTTAATTCTTCCCACGGCCGACCCCACGCTTCTACATCCTGATTTCAAAAATCAACCTGTCATAACCTTTTTGCAGAATGCCACAAAGAAAATTTATACAACTGACCTGTTCTGGAAAGATGAACCGTTGGGAGCAGGCTGGTCCTGGGATGATTACAACGATTCGTATATGGCTGAGAGAAGTCCCATGCCCGTATACGGTAACCTTATAAAATGGACACAGGAGAATAATGGCTTTGATCCTTCGGTTGTCTATTCCGCTCCCGAAGTAAACTGGAAAGTTGATTTTGACACGGCGCAATCAAACAATTTCTTCGTTCGAAGAAGCATTGCAGAAAATAATTTTAAGATAACCGAAGGAAAAGAGAGATTAAAAGAGCAGGATGTTCCTTTTGTAACAAACGGTATCAGTGCGGCTCTTGAATTATTGCCTGATACAATTCACAAAACAATCAGTCTTGTGACTCCGGAAACATATCAAAGACAATTTCTGGGTAAATCTGCACAAATAATAGCCATCCACTCGCAACCTACTGATTCGGTACTCAAGCCTATGATGCATGTCAGTGATAATTTTTTTGCTGAGCAGCTTTTGCTGATGGTAGCGCGTAAGTTCAACCTACCTATGAACGATGAAAGGGTGACTGATACTTTATTGAAGACAGACTTTGAGAAGCTGCCACAAAAGCCTCATTGGGCTGACGGTTCCGGGTTAAGTCGGTTTAATTTATTTTCTCCGGAGGACTTCATCTTTATTTTAAATAAAATGAAGAATGACTTTGGTATGGATAGGCTCAGAAATATTTTTCCTACTGCTGACGAAGGAACCCTCACCAACTATTACCTGGCCGAGCATGGATACATCTTTGCTAAAACAGGAAGTCTTTCCGGAGTTATCGCCCTCAGCGGATTTTTATATACAAAGAAAAACAAACTGCTCATTTTTTCTGTGCTGGTCAACAATCATACTTCTTCGGGCACAAAGGTTAGACGAGCCGTAGAGCAATTCATCAAAACGGTCAGAAATAATTATTAATTACTAATCACTAAGCGTCCTAAACAATATGAGGGTTTTTATTTTTTTGCCGGAACGACGGAAAGGCGTTAAGTGCATTTAGGTGGTCTCTCACGGTCTTACTGTCTTCCGGGCCACATGAAATCGTCTAATCATAAAAGTCGCTTGAAAAGCTTCAGCAATACTTTTCAAAGAAGTAAATTTTCATGCTCAGGAGGGCAGTGATCACTATTTCATTATTAAATCACAGGAATTGGGCCGATACTAAATACCGCCAGTCGTAGTTATCTTTTTCATAAGCTGCAGAAGGTTGGATTTTCTTGTTCATCACTTCAGGCTTGAGAACTTTTTCATTGACCAACTTCCTCTTTGCTTCGTGGATCATCTCCTGGACCACAGGCAATTGCATCCAGGAAAGTTGGGGCGGCTCGAGGCCAACCTTATCATGGCGCCATGTAATAGTCGACGGCAACCTTTTCTCCATAGCCTTTCGTAAGGTCCACTTTGTCCATCCGTGCCTGATCTTAAAATTGGAAGGAAGAGAAAAAAGAAATTCAACCAGTTCGTGATTTAAGAACGGCAGCCTCACTTCCCTTCCATGGGCCATGCTATTGCGATCTGCATAACGCAGCAATTCTTCAAGCCCGTGCATACAGGTGTTAAAATATAAGACACCATTTAATGTGAAGATCGTGGGAGTTGTGTAGTAAGCTTCTTTACTTTGCAGGTGAACGAATTCTTTTGAAAGATCCTCGTGCTTTAAGGCGTGCAATAAAAATTGTCGTTCTAAAAAAACGGACGCGAAATCGGGAAACAAGGAAGCGATCACATTTTTAAACCCAA
>DASYSW010000448.1:0-6487 GCA_036002905.1 Chitinophagaceae bacterium | reverse complement strand
GCCGCCATTGCAGTTATAAGGACCGCACTAAAATACTTTTTAGAACGTGAATTGAAACATATCAAAGGAGTAACGGTGGAAAGTGCAGATCTGGAAAATCACCATCGGGCATAGTAGTAGATGTTCATTAATCCTGGTTAGGAAAATGAGAATGAAGAAAAAAAAGATAATTCTTGTTGTCATTTTGTTCCTTTTCACATTTTGGCTGGTCCAGGCACAGCGAACCATGAAATTCCGAGAGACGGACGCTGATGCGACAAGAGAGTTTCAGAATCTCGGAATTACGCTGGTTACCAAAACTCTACATGGGGAACATTTCCATTTGCATTATGTGGAGGTAGGCGCTGATACATTGCCCACTCTATTCTTCGTTCACGGGTCGCCAGGTAGTTGGAGTGCTTTCAAAACCTATCTGCAGGATAAGGATCTGATCAAACAGTATAGAATGATCGCCATTGATCGCCCTGGGTTTGGATTCAGCGATTTTAATGATGCAAAAAATTTGACTGAGCAATCTCATATCATCAGTCTCCTGATAGATAGTATTAAGAATAACAAACCTATCTTCTTAGTTGGTCATTCGCTGGGCGGTCCTCTGACTATAAGGTTGTATTTGGACAATCCGGAGTTGATCTCAGGCTTGGTCATTCTGGCCGGAGCATTAGATCCAAATGCGGAGAAACCTGAAAGATGGCGCCCGATCTTGTTTAAGACGCCGCTCAATTATTTTGTACCGGGAGCCATGAGGCCGAGTAACCAAGAGTTATGGTATTTGAAAAAAGATCTCAAGGACTTGGACAAAGAACTTGACAAGGTTGCTTGTCCAACATGGTTAGTACACGGAAGCGAGGACAATCTCGTTCCAGTAAGGAATATTGATTATGCAAAGCAAAAACTGACAGGTGTGAAACATCTTGAGATCAGGATATTACCAGGGGCCAATCATTTTATTCCATGGACGCATTTCCCAGAAATCAAAGAGTTGCTATTAGAAATTCCCAATAGAATCTAAAATCATATAATTTATTTTCGATGTAATATCGACTTCGTCTCGCCCGTTTACTATTTGTTAACAAAATTGAGGAACTGGATGACTATTTTTGGCGTTATAGTTAAAAATGTCAGCCAGGCGACTTTTATATAAAAAGATTTTTTTCTGCGCACTTATCATAACTTTCTTCTTTTTAAACGCAGCTGCGACAAACGATTCACTGCTGATCTACGGACATAACAAAGAAATTCCTGCACAATTTGAAAAACCGATTTTGACTGCATTGTCCCATTTTCCTGAGTTAAAAGATATCCACATCATTTTCCAGGTCAAAAAAGCATATACTCCTCTTACCACAAAACCTGGTTTTAGCAGCGTTTTCAAACGGAAAGGCCATCGTACGTACATTGTTACTATTAGCAACCAAACTTCGGACACGTTAACCCGTTTGCTGTTTCAAAATCTAAGTTTTGAGGAACAGGTTGGAATTATGGGCCATGAATTAGGTCACGTTGTGGATTTCAATAGTAAGAATTTCCCTCAATCGGTGGGTAATGGTGTTGGACATATTTCAAAAAAATATGTTGACAAAATGGAGTTTAACACAGACCGCATATGCATCATGCACGGTCTCGGCAAATACCTGGAGGCCTACAGTATGCACGTGAGGCAAACCATGCATGTCCACAATTGGAGGGGCGTAGACTTTGTAAACGAAAAAAATGAAACGCATGAGCGTTACATGAACCCAGACACTATTGAAAAGTACATGGAGAATGCCTCACCTTCGCATTGATCTCTAAAACCTTCGCTTCTTGTCGTTATCCTGACAATCGGGTTGCCGACTGTGTTGTCTCTTTGCAATATGAGAGCAATGCCTATTCGGGTTATGACTAATAGTAGTGGATGGGTCCAATTGAGAGCTTCTTTTAGAAAGAATTGGAAACACTATCTGCAGGAAGCGCTTGGCCTGGGGATATTCATGGCATCTGCCTGTTTTTTTAGCGCCATGTTATTTTCTCCAAACAGTTCCTGGTACTCTGCTATCCCCGACCTGGCAGTGAGAAATATTGTAATGGGCCTCGCAATGGGAGGCACGGCATTGTTTATTTTTTACTCGCCGTTGACTGCACCCAGTGGTTCGCAGATCAACCCTGCAGTTTCTCTGAGCTTTCTGCTCATTGGCAAAATGTGTCGGTATGATGCGATGTTCTATATCATTTTTCAGTTCATTGGGGGAGCAATTGCGGTATTTATTATGCAATTATTGATCGGCGAAAAATTGACTGAATTTCCTGTAAACTCCGCTGTTACGATCCCGGGCAAATACGGACAGTTCGCGGCCATGATTACCGAGTGGCTGATCGCCTTTATCACTATGTCAATGGTATTGTTTACATCGCACCATGCTAAACTTAAAAAATACACAAGAATATTTGCCGGTTGCCTGGTATGTACCTGGGTGATCGTAGCGGGTCCAATATCTGGTTTTGGAATGAATCCTGCGCGATCATTTGCCAGCGCTTTCCCGGCAAATACATGGACGGCATTTTGGATCTATGTATTCATACCACTCGCAGGAATGTTGTCGGCAACTGAATTTTTTCTCCTGCTACAAAGAAGAAAATCGACATCTCAAACCTATTCGATGTCTTAAAAAGAATTCAATGAAAAAGAAATTTTTTTTTATCTCAGCCATTTTGTGGGCATTTGCGCAAATGGCGACCGCCCAGGTAAGTAGAGTTGACGCCATAGGGATTACCATAAGTGAAATGGACCGTTCAGTGAAATTCTACGGTGATGTGTTGGGGTTTAAGAAAATAAGCGATGAAGAAGTTTTCGGGACAACTTATGAACAACTGCAGGGTATCTTTGGCTTGCGCATGCATATTGTACGCATGAAGTTAGGAGATGAAGTCATCGAGCTCACAGATTATCTCACAAGCGGAGGGCGCAGTATTCCCCAAGATGCCAGGAGCAATGATCTTTTCTTTCAGCATATCGCGATCGTGGTGAGCGACATGGACAAAGCTTACCAGCGCTTGCGAAAGTATATGGTCATGCATGTATCCACCGGGCCTCAAACAATACCGGCAAGCAACGTCGCGGCCGCCGGAATAAAAGCCTTTTATTTTCATGATCCCGACATGCATAATCTTGAGCTGATCTATTTTCCAAAAGGCAAAGGTCAACCCAAATGGCAACAGGCCGATGGAAAATTGTTTCTCGGCATCGATCATACGGCCATCGGTATAAGTGACACAGACAGCAGTTTAATATTTTATCATGATCTCCTCGGTATCGAACGGAAAGGCGACAGCTGGAACATGGGAATGGAACAAGCCCATTTAAATTTTGTTGAAGGAGCAAGTCTGCATATTACTGGCCTCAGGGCAAATGCAGGACCGGGGATAGAGTTCTTAGAATATCTTGAACCGGGCCCGGGCAAACCTTATCCTGCCGATTCACGAACAGACGATATCTGGCACTGGCAAACGATATTGATCGCTGAGGATGCTTCTGTGCTGTACAAGAAATTGACAACGGCGGGCTTCACACTGGTCTCAAAAGGCCTGGTAACTCTTCAAGATAAGAATGGCAAGAAACTAAGGGCTTTCATCATCAGGGACCCCACTGGACATGCGATCCTGATAAAAGAGACCAGGTGAATCACGCCTGCCAGTCAGCTACCCGACATTAAAAAACCAGGTTTTGAAGTCTATTTGTATCAATGGAAAAAACACGGGTCATATGTCCTCTCTGCGGAGATGCAGTCGACAAACTGATCTATCGTTTTCACTACGATGCCGAATCAACCGTAATAGGTAAAATAAAGACAGAATTTCCGGAGTGGACTAAAGAAGATGGTTTGTGTTCCCGTTGTCTTGATTTTTTTCACTCGGAAATTGTAATGGAGCACCGGATACTTCCTTCAATCGGCCCCCAGTTCCCCATAAAATCAACTGACGATTTTATAGTAATACCCACAGGATTGCGCGTCGATGCTGACCCGCATTTTACAGGTAAAGGAGTTACAATTTGTTTTATTGACAGCGGGTTTAATGCTCATCCTGATCTTGTCGCTGCGAGGAATAGAATAAAAACGATGGTTGACATCACTGTTGACAATGATGAAAACTCACAGGGTTCTTCAGACGCGCAAGAAATAATCAATGCTTCCTGGCATGGTACAATGACTTCGGTGGTTTGCGCCGGTGACGGTTATTTATGTAATGGATTGTACAAAGGCATCGCCTGCGATGCTGAGTTGGTGTTGCTGAAAGTGATGGACAAAGAAGGCCATATCAGGACGGAAAATATTTGCAAGGCATTGCGATGGGTTTTGGATTACCACCATAAATATGATATCCGTATTATCAATATGAGCCTGGGTGATGATGGTACGGATTCTTATAAGCAAAGCGAAATCGATAGGTTGTGCGAGAAACTCATCGAGCACGAAATCACCATTGTCGCCGCGGCTGGTAACGACGAGAATGGAGCAATAAAGCCCCCTGCCAACTCTCTTCATGTCATATCGGTTGGTGGAGCAGACGACGAGAACTCGCTGAGAGAAATCCCGAACAAGGTTTATCACTCCACGTATGGGAGAACAATTGATGGACTAATGAAACCGGAACTGATCGCGCAGGCGATCTGGATAGCCGCGCCCATACTTCCAAATAGCCATGAACAAAAAGAATCTGAACTGCTTCACCGGCTTTTGCAATTATCAGATGAAGATTTGACAAAAGAAATAAAGAACCTGCGAGCTGAAAACGAATTGGATTCATCCATCGAAGATTTCGCTGACGGAAGTTTTATAAGGGACAATATTTTAAGACGCATGCGTACTTGTAAGTACATTTCGCCGCACTACATGCATGTTGACGGCACGTCGTTCGCTGCACCGATTATTAGTGCAGTGATTGCACAGCTCTTGGAAATGGATCGTTCAATGACCCCTGCTGCCATCAGGGAAGTGCTTTTTTCAACCGCGAAAAGGATAAATGACGTTCCTGCAGAAAGACAGGGTTTTGGTTTAATTCAACCAAGAAAAGCTATGTTGAAAATCTTAAGGGGAGCTGTCTCGAGACCTCGGACATCTCCTTTCGTTAATACACAAAAGAGAACAATTGAGTTTTTTATACAAAATTATAACGCTACACAAATCTCATTGGCAGGAAGCTTTAACCGGTGGACTCAGGATGTGCTTTTGATGGAACCTTCGAAAGGTGGCTTATGGAGTATCGAAATTCCCATGCTGCCTGACGGACAATATCAGTACAAATTTTTAGTAGATGAAGAAAAATGGATCGAAGATTACGGAAATCCATATCGCGAACCAGACGGTTTTAAAGGCTTCAACAGCATATTGGTAGTTGAAGAAAGCGCAAAATTGACATGACAGTAATTGACATCATACTAATAGTTGTTGAGGCCTACCTGGCTTTAGGATTAATGTTTTCAATTCCCTTTGCCATAAAAGGTGTGACCATGATAGATCCCGACGGAGCAAAAGGGACAAAGTGGAGTTTTCGGGTGATTATAATTCCGGGCACCATCGTTTTCTGGCCCTTACTGCTAAAAAAATGGATTAACGTAACAAAGAATTCCAAATGATCAGACCACTTCGAAAAAGGCATTTACAAATATGGTCAGCCCTGGCCGTGCTGCTGCCCGCGGGTATTGTATGTGCGATCATTGCGAGGCCTTCACCCATTACGGGTAACCTATTGCAGCCAACGGTCACTGAACCATTGCCGGTGGTTATTAAAACAGCAGAACGCAAAGACTACACCCTTCGGCTCCGGGGCAATGGTCAAACTGCAACACAACTGGAATGGATCAATAAAAACACACTGACATTTCCGACTGCAGTTATATATAAAACCGCTGGAACATTTTCACCGGAACACGATGATCTTATAGGAAGGATCGAAGCAAGGGGAACTTATCGATTTGAATTGAAGCCGGAACCAGGAAGCAAGTATCATTTCATTGTATATGATTTTATTCATCAGCAGAAAATCGATTCAATAAATCTCTGAGGAGGAAATATGAGCACATCATACCAGGCAGTGGGCTGGAACCGGCAAAAGAAAATATATGACCTGGTCATCGCTGGTTTCTGCGTTACCTATCTTGCCATTTTTATTTCTCTGAACCTTACATTCAACCCACAGGTTACCTTTGAAACGCTGTTGATCCGTTCCACTTCAACATTAGCCGTTCTACTGTTGCATGTGATCCTTAGTATTGGTCCGTTAACCCGCATCAACAGAAAGTTTTTGCCGCTGCTATACAACCGGCGTCACCTGGGAGTTACTATGTTTTTTATTGCGGCGATCCATGGTCTTTTCAGCATAATGCAATTTCACTCGCTGGGAAATGCCAACCCTTTTGTTTCCCTATTCACATCGAATACAAGGTTCGATTCGCTGGCGGGCTTTCCATTCCAGGCGCTTGGTTTTTTTGCATTGGTCATCTTCTTTT
>DASYSW010000447.1:0-7249 GCA_036002905.1 Chitinophagaceae bacterium | reverse complement strand
ATCTGTTCGGCAAAATTTTCGGCAACAGGATGATTTGTATACTCAACCTCCGTAATCAATTCCTTACCATGCCTGGCATAAAATTCATAATTCATGTACATGCCTTTGGCTTCATAAAAAATAGCCGTTTGAACATTCCTGATATCTTTTACCTTCAGAAATTCCAATTGAGTAGAAATAACCTTGCACACTTCGAGCATGTCTTCCGGTTTCATCATACTCAGCGCAACAGCGCGTACTCTTTCAAGTGCCGCTTCAATTTCCAGTTCACGATTCTGTTCTTCGATGGCTGCTGATTTTTTCTGCAAGTCTTCAATGCTCTCTTCCAGCATCACAGAGAGAGTGTGCTTATCATGTTCGAGACGTTCGAGTTTGAATTTTGAAAGGCCTTGAGCTTTGTCTGCCTCCTTTATGGTTCGTAGAAGTAATTCTTTTTCCGCGCCGGATAACCCGGTTGCTTGCTGTATATTATCCGCGATGACCTGGAGTTTCGAGTCCATTCAATTTTAATTTTCTTTTAGCATGGCCAGCGAGCAGGTCATGTTATAAAAATCATATTTGCCATCTGCCCCACGACCGATCTCACCAAATGAAAACAACCCGATCATTGGCACATTCCATATTTTATTCAACCGCTCAATTTCGTCATTCATGTATGGGCCAAACGCGATCTCACGTCCCTGGCAGGAGAACATGATCATGGCATCAGCACCAACTGAATTATTACCATATTGATTGAATTCTGCTACTACATTATCCACCACTTCAAACCCTGGAAGTATTGAGAACTTAACTCTTGAACCCTGCGGCAGGGCACCCGCAAAGACAAGCGACCCATCTTCCATATTTGCAAGCATCGGTGTACGCATGATCGTTGATCCGTTTCCTCTTTCCAGTTGAATCTGGAAATAGCTCGCGATATTCAGTATTGCATTACCCTGCCTCAATTCATCCATACCTTTTCCGCAATATCTCAGCACCAGGTCAAGAACCGGCTGGTCGTCTATTGTATAAACAACATTACCATCACTCCTCGTAATGGTATGGAAGATCCCCACGGGTTGACAACCACCGGTAGCATAGCCATTAATCTTGATCTTTTCTTCGTCAAGGATGATAGCCACAATCCCATCATGAGTGATCTCTGAATTAGTAAATACAAAAGTATCCATCACCTTGAGGCTGCTGGCCGCCAGGCCGCCAAAAACGGATGTGCCTGTCCCGACCACCTCTTGTATACCTTCCAGGATCTTTTCTCCATCCGTCTTAATTCCTCCTGATGCAACAATAAAAGCCGGCTTTTCAAAAAATGTTTTTCCTGCTTCACCGATCGACCTGGCAATTTCTTTTGTTGAATTGGTACCAGTCTCGCTGAATTGGATTTTGAAATACTGCGGATGTATGTCCAGCAACATAACAACAATTGAAGTTGTATCAAAGTCCTGATCTATGAATTGTCCAAATGAAGACGCGCCGAAAATTGCAATACCGTTTTTGTCTAACAGCTCACACACACCCTGCACTTCTTTCTCGCCCGGCATAAAAACAACGGCCAAAGTCGGTTTGAAACCATCGGCCATACTTTGTTGAACGGCTGATCGAATTTCTTCCACTGATCCTCCCTTGATGGATTTCGCTTTCATGTTTTAACATTTGTCATCCTGGCCCTGAAGCATTATTTTTCTTTCAATGCTACCCAGCTATTTGTGGTCGAATGAAATTCGTGTTTGCCATTGATCCCTTTTCCAAATTCTCCATAGGTATAAAAACCAGCCATGGGCGCATTCCATACCGCTTGCAATCCTTCGTTTTCCTGCTGCGCCATCGGGCCCAATGTGCTCAACCGTCCTACGCAGGAAAATATCAGCAAAGCATCTGCATCGGAGTGCGCCTCGTTTTTGATTGCTTCTGCTTTTGCGATCACAGTATCTATAATTTCGAAATCTGGCGGTGAAGAGAAACGGAACAACGAGCCCTGCGATAAATTTGATTCACAGATGAGCGCTTTTTTTTCCTTATTATACCCGATAGGGCCGACCATCTTAGGCGGCATCCCTTCTCTTTCTACCAGGAATGGGTAATGAACCGTTATGGAATCAAAAAACTTTGCCTGGTCTTCTGTGGTGGATGCATCCCTGCCTAAGAACCGCAGGTATATTTCCAATGCTGGGTGGCCATCAATGGTATAAACAAGATTGTCCTCACTTCTTGTCACTGTTCTTACCATTCCCATCGGTTTCCAGCCTGAGATAGCCACACCATAGAGATTTATTTTTTCTTCATCAAAGACTAGTACGGCTAGTCCGCGGTCCGATTCCTCTTTATTAGAAAATACAAAAGTTCCGGTAAAGGTTATATCATCACCAGCCATACCGCCAAACATTGTTATGTCTGGTCCGAAAGCTTTTTCAATATCGTGAACCAACGTATCTCCGTCAATGATGCTTCCTGTTTTGGACAGCAATGTGCCGGCCATTATCAAGGCAGGCTTTCTGAATTTTTTTAATGTCCGGTCGGCCATCCTGGCTGCCACATCTTGCAGGTGTCGTTCAGCTATGTCTTCGAAAAGGATCATATAACTGTCCCTCGAAACATTCAATAACAGGATAGCTATTCCTCCTTCGGTCTGCTGTACATCGGTGAATTCACCTGCAGTTGTGGTGCCGAGAATATCTATCCCTTCTTTGTCCAGAATCATACAAATCGCTTTCCGATCTTGTTTGATAGAAATAAAGACGATTGCAAGCGTTGGCTTGAAACCATCCTCCATGCTTTGCTGCAAAGCCGATAGAACTTCCTGTGGTGACTTTCCTTTTATTGATTTTGCTTTCATAACGAAACAACTGCGTGTCCTAATCATTTTGATTTTATACCTGCCCTGGTAACGGCCGGTGGCTGACACCACGGAAGAAGAGTAACAATTTAAACGAATGGTGGCTCAACGCCAAAACCTTATCCCCTCAATGACGAACAGGCTTGCAGCACGTTGGCGGTTAGGACGTACGAGGATCCAGTTTCCAATTTTACTTTAGAACTATTAAGCATACCGAAACACACTCATCCCAATCACAGCGAAGATCAGCAAGACGGCGATCACTCTGCCAGCGATGCTAAGTCTCTTCCCAAGCATTTGCAACTCCTGGATCTGAGCCGCCGTTGGTGGACCACCGGCTACCGCAATCGCTTGTCCAATTTTCGCAATACGCATGCTTGCCGGGCGACTTATCGAAAAGCCGATAAGAAAGGCAATTATGGCAAGTGTAGCTCCGCCTGTTAGCACAGTACCATACAGGGTAGACAGCCATTGAGTCTGTAGACCGCCGGACAGCTTCCAGATCAATAAAGCGCCGGCGACAACTGTGATCATCGCGGACAAAAGTATTACGACCGGAAATCGATTGGTTCGTACCAGCTGCTGCATAAACTTGGTGCCATCGGCACCCAACGCATGAACGGCCGGCTCTAAAAAGAAAGCAGCGTAGATCGCAGTGCCGGCCCAAAATACCCCGCACCCGATATGAAGCAGACGGAGGATAAGCAAATAAGTTTGATCACTCATGTTAGTTTGGTTTAAAAATTTCCTTAAGATACAAAAAGATGAATCGACTAAGGTTCGATTTTTTCCGGCCAGGATTTATTTTGACAGGTTTGGGTGTCAGGCAGTTTCCCTCACAGATTACACGGATTTACACTGCGGTTTTCTTAAAATCTGTGAGCATCTGTGAAATCAATGAGAAATATCATGGATGACCCTCATACGAGCTTACCAGGAAAATCTCAATAAAAAAACCGTGTCATGAAAAAAATCACAACACGGTTTGAAAATTTTTTGGCAATAAGAGCTATACTACTGCTTCAGCAGCGCCCTGGTCAGGCAAATCGTTTTTAACGGCCTTTATTTTTGCTGGTTTTTTTAATTGTTGTTTTTGCTTTGCTACTGCTTTTGCAATGTCCGCTGCAAATAGCTTACTTGCTTTTTTGAGATTGGTATCGAATTTCTTTTCTTTTAGATTGACTTTATATTCAGCCAAAGCATTCGAAAATTTTTCGTATACAATTTTCCTGGCTTCTTTCTTGGATAGTTTGGGAGAGGTCTTTTCTGTAGTCTCAGTCATACAATATTAATTTAGTAACCTAAATTTAATTGTAAATTAATATTACGCAATGTTAAGTTTTTACTGAAATAATTTCCTCCGTTTAGACCCGCGGAAAAACAAGTGTTAGCCATCATTAATCTATCTGTTATAAACCCACTGAATAACAACGCTTCCCGTCTCAAAAAACTTGCTTGATGATAGTGAAACAAGAGGGAATTTGGTTTGTGGCTGAGGACGGCCGGGACTAGTTTTACATCGTCAAAGCAGATCAAAACGCTGACAGCTCCGAAATCGGATTCTAACCACTGCTTCACTTGTTTGCCTCTTTTTTTTCGATTGCACGAATACAGTTCACAATGTTTGCATCCATGATCGATTGCAAATCGTGATTGCTCCATATTACTGATTTATTAAACCCATTTCTAAAACAAAAAAATGAAGTATTATGAAAACAAAAATTAAAAATTACGGGACCATTGCCTTGTTTGTTGCTTTCAGTTTTATAGCAACTGTTTCATGGGCAACTGATGGAAGGAATGACACACCCGCTGTTTCATTGAAATACATTGGCGTTGTTCAAAATCAACCAATGTTTCAATTGGATCTCAACAGCGCTGAAGAAACAGAATTCTATGTTTCGATCAAAGATCAGTACGGCCAGGTGTTCTACACTGAAAAAATTAAGGCAAAAAACTTCACGAGGAATTTCCGTCTCGACACCGAAAGTTTTGAAGACGCAGTTCTTAAAGTTGAAGTAAGAGACGGTAACAAAAAGCCGGAAGTGTTTACTATCAACAGGAATACACGGTACTACGAAGAAACAAGTATCAGCAAACTCTAAATTGATCCGTAATTAGTATACAGGTGTTTTAGTAGTCCCGCTCAAGCGGGACTTTTTTTATCAATTCTGAAATTGCTTTCTTATCAGGTTCAATGCACTGCCTGCCTTGAACCATTCGATCTGCTGTTCATTGTAAGTGTGATTCAGCAATACCCTGTCCTCTGAGCCGTCGCGATGATGAAGCACGATAGTCACAGGTTTGCCGGGAGCAAACGTCGTAAGACCAGTGATGTCAATGGTATCATCCTCCTGCACTTTATCATAATCTGCTTTGTCAGCAAACGTAAATGCCAGCATACCTTGTTTCTTGAGATTGGTTTCATGTATCCTTGCAAAGCTCTTTACAATGATAGCCCGGACACCAAGATGCCTCGGTTCCATCGCAGCATGCTCTCTCGATGAACCTTCACCATAATTCTCATCACCAACCACAACTGTACCTATATTCAACTGTTTATACTGCCGTTGTGTTGCCGGGACTGGGCCGTATTCACCCGAGATCTGGCTTTTTACAGAATCGGTTTGATCGTTAAAAAAATTGATCGCTCCGATTAGCATATTGTTGCTGATATTGTCGAGATGTCCGCGGAACTTTAACCATGGCCCCGCCATCGAAATATGATCGGTTGTACATTTTCCCTTTGCTTTGATTAACAATTTTAACCCGGCTAGGTCAGTGCCTTCCCATTCGGGAAACGGCGAAAGCAGCTGCAGTCGCTGGCTGTCGGCTTTCACTACAACTTGCACATTACTTCCATCTTTTGCGGGTTCCTGGTATCCGGGGTCATCCACAGCAAAACCTTGTGGTGGCAATTCAAAGCCTTTGGGCTCGGCCAATTTTACTTCTTCACCTTTATTATTTTTCAGTGTATCCGTGATCGGATTGAATGCAATAGTGCCGGCCATTGCCAAGGCGGTTACAATTTCAGGCGAAGCGACAAAAGCATGTGTGCTGGCCAATCCATCATTTCTCTTTGCGAAATTCCTGTTGTACGAAGTAAGGATTGTGTTCTTCCGATTTGGATCATCAATATGTCTTGCCCATTGCCCGATGCAAGGTCCGCATGCATTAGCAAGTACAACGCCTCCTACTTCTTCAAACTCCTTGATGAAACCGTCTCTTTCGATGGTATATCGAACCTGTTCACTTCCCGGGGTGATAGTAAACTCACTGACGGCTTTCAACCCCTTGTTGATAGCATCTTTTACAATGGAAGCTGACCGACTCATATCTTCATAAGAAGAATTCGTGCAACTACCGATCAATGCGACTTCCAATTTTGATGGCCAACCCTTTTCTTCAACAATGGCCTTCATTTGAGAAATTGGAGTTGCAAGATCCGGGGTAAAAGGACCATTTAGATAAGGTTCGAGTTTATCGAGATCTAAATACAAAACCTGGTCATAATATTTTTCAGGGTCATTATAGACCTCCTGGTCGGGGCGAAGATGTTCACGAACACCATCAGCCAGTGCTGCAACTTCTTCACGATCGGTCGCGCGGAGATAAGCACTCATTTTTGAATCATAGGCAAATAGCGAACATGTCGCACCTATCTCGGCTCCCATGTTGCAGATTGTGCCTTTACCTGTTGCACTCAAACTATCCGCGCCATCTCCAAAATATTCGACAATGGCACCAGTTCCACCTTTTACTGTTAACTGGCCGGCGACCCAAAGTATCACGTCCTTTGCACTCGTCCAACCATTTAGTTTCCCGGTAACTTTTACTCCAATCAATTTTGGCATTTTTAATTCCCAGGGGAGACCCGCCATTACGTCAACGGCATCAGCACCGCCAACACCAATCGCTATCATTCCCAACCCGCCCGCATTTGGCGTGTGAGAATCTGTTCCGATCATCATACCACCGGGAAATGCATAATTCTCCAGCACAACCTGGTGAATAATACCGGCTCCCGGCTTCCAAAAGCCAATTCCATATTTATTGGAAATACTGGCCAGGAAATCATAAACTTCTTTATTGACATCTATCGCGGTGGCAAGGTCTTGTGAGGCTCCGACCTTTGCCTGTATCAGGTGATCACAGTGCACCGTAGAAGGCACAGCTACTTTATCGCGACCGCAGGTCATAAATTGCAATAAGGCCATCTGGGCTGTTGCGTCCTGCATGGCCACGCGGTCCGGCGCGAAATCCACATAATCCTTACCACGCTGATAAGGTGCCGGTGGCAGCTGAAACGTATGAGAGTATAAAATTTTTTCAGCGAGAGTCAGAGGCGTACCAGTTAATTTCCGGGCTGCTTCAATTTTGCCGGGCAGTTGAGCATAGACTTTCTTAATAAGATCA